>WRGF01000200.1 GCA_009787345.1 Turicibacter sp. | reverse complement strand
ATACAAAATACTTTGCGGGAACATTTGGAGTTGAATTAAACCTAAAAAATGCTTAAAAGTCGATTTAATGCGTTTTTTTTGTTAAAATATGCTATAATAATTAGTGAAGCAACATTCGAAAACCAGAGAGAGAAGGGCCGCAAAAAAATGAAAAGAGTACGTAAAGCAATTATTCCAGCAGCAGGGTTGGGGACGCGGTTTTTACCCGCCACCAAAGCAATGCCAAAAGAAATGCTGCCAATCGTAGATAAGCCAACGATTCAATATATTATCGAGGAAGCGGTCGCTTCTGGTATCGAAGATATTATCATTGTTACCGGAAAAGGGAAACGTTCCATTGAAGACCATTTTGACAATGCCTTTGAACTGGAAGCAAACCTCCGGGAAAAAGGGAAGCATGAATTACTGGCGAAAGTTGAAGAGGCTACTAACCTTGTGGACATTCACTACATTCGCCAAAAAGAACCTAAAGGACTGGGCCATGCAGTTTGGGCTGCCCGCAAATTCATTGGGGATGAGCCATTTGCGGTTCTTTTAGGAGATGATATTGTTGTTAATGAAGACGGTAAGCCATGCTTGCGCCAGTTGATGGATCAATATGAGAAAACCCATGCTTCTGTCTTAGGGTGTAAAACCGTATCGGATGATGATACCCATCGCTATGGGATTGTTGACCCGTTCAAGCAAGAGGGACGTCGTTATTTAGTGAATAGCATGGTTGAGAAACCGGCACCGGGTACGTCACCTTCAAATCTGGCAATTATGGGACGTTATATTTTAACTCCAGAGATTTTCCAATTTTTAGAAGAACAAAATGTAGGTGCCGGTGGTGAAATTCAGTTGACCGATGCCATTTCTAAGTTGAATGAAATCCAGCGCGTATTTGCCTATGACTTTGAAGGAACCCGCTACGATGTAGGTGAAAAACTCGGATTTATCACGACAACAATTGATTTCGCATTAAAGGACAAGACACTCCAGACTGAAATCATGGATTATATGAAAGCCATGATTACAGAACACGGGGAAAAATAAGTTCCTATGGACCGGTGAAATCCCGGTCTTTTTGCGTCAAGTTTAAAAATAGTCAATAGCACCCAGCATAAATCCAGAGGAGGAATAAAGATGGCAGTTTTAGTGACAGGCGGTACGGGATATATTGGAAGCCACACAGTTATTCAACTCGTCAATGCCGGTGAGAATGTTATCATTTTGGATAATTTATCTAATAGCAGTGCAAAGGTTTTAGATAGGATCCAACAAATTACAGGCAAGGAAATTAAGTTTTATCAAAAAGATTTAAGGAATGTTGCGGAAATCGAAGAAGTTTTCCAAGGAGAAAAGATTGATTCGGTCATTCATTTCGCAGCGCTCAAGGCGGTAGGGGAATCTGTCGCGAAGCCATTGGAATACTACAGCAATAACTTGACAGGAACCCTAAATTTACTGCAAGTCATGAAAAAGTATGGTGTCCGCAATTTTGTATTCAGTTCGTCGGCAACGGTCTATGGAAACCCTGCCAGCAATCCGATTACCGAGGATTTCCCGCTGTCTACAACCAATCCTTATGGAGCAACTAAGTTGATGATCGAAGATGTGCTGAGGGATATGTGCAAAGCCGACGCAACTTGGAATGTAGCGATCTTACGCTATTTCAATCCTGTGGGTGCCCATATTAGCGGGTTGATTGGCGAGGAACCTAGTGGGATTCCCAATAACCTCATGCCTTATATCACGAAAGTAGCTGTGGGGAAATTGGAAGCATTAAGCATCTTCGGCGACGATTATGAAACCTCAGACGGAACAGGTGTGCGCGATTATATTCACGTGGAGGACCTTGCGGACGGGCATTTAAAGGCTTTAGACAAATTAGCCGGGAATCCTGGGTTGGTGACTTATAACTTGGGAACGGGGAATGGATACAGCGTCCTCGATTTAGTCAATGCCTTCTCAAAAGCCAGCGGGAAGGAAATTCCTTATAAAATTGCAGACAGGCGTCCAGGGGATATCGCAGCTTGTTATGCAAATCCATCGAAAGCTGAACAAGAACTAGGCTGGAAGGCAAAATTCGACGTCCAGGCCATGTGCGAGGACTCCTGGCGGTGGCAGGAAGGGAATCCAGAAGGCTATAAATAATTTTTGGCGGAAAAATGCTGCTATCCTTCGCTATTTTTAAGCGTTAATTGCCAGAAAATATTCCGAATGCAGAAATTAAGAAAACTTTAAGGTTATTAGGGGGATTTTCTTAATAAATTCAGGATACAATAAGATAAGGAAGTACGTTGTCAGGAAAAAGGGATAATTCGCAGTTTTTTACAAAAATTGCAGTTTTTACTGAAAATTATGGTATAATATTGCTATGCTATGCTATGCTATGCTATGCTATGCTATGTGAGCCGTAGTATAACGATGAAAAGACCTAAAAACAACATTGGAAAAGGGTAGAGGGCCGGAACGTTTCCAATGTGTGCAGAAATTCCTATATTTTTGCCAAAGGAGAGAAAAGGATGATTAGTGTGGAACATTTGGACGCAAACGAACCTAAGAAGAAAAACCACATGCCGGAAAAATATATAATCAACGTTAAACGCAATCCTCTATACGACTTTTTTAGCCGCTGGGTAGATATTTTATTTGCTTTAGTCCTTGGTATTTTTTCGGGACCAGTTATTTTGTTGTTTGCCTTATTAGTCAGAATTGAGGACAATGGGCCTTCCTTTTACAAGCAAGAAAGATTAGGAAAAGATGGCGAAAAGTTTTGGATCTATAAACTGAGGTCCATGAGGATGGATGCTGAAAAATACGGTATGCAATGGGCGGAAAGGGATGACCCACGAGTAACCAAAGTAGGGAAATTCATTCGCTTGACCCGCATAGATGAATTACCGCAGGTGCTCAATTTATTAAATGGGGACATGAAACTAATTGGCCCCCGCCCCGAACGCCCCGAATTAACCTACCAATTCGAAGAAGAGACACCCGGTTTCATGAATCGATTAGTAGTAAAACCTGGAGTGACCGGGTGGGCCCAAGTCAATGGCGGCTATGAAATAACTCCTGCGGAAAAAGCAGAGCTGGACATTTATTACATTAAGCATCGTACATTTTTAATGGATATTAAAATTATATTGAAAACGATAAAAGTTGTATTGACAGGTGAGGGTGCAAGGTAATGAAAGCGGGAGAGCCCCAGACAAAGACGTTCTTATCCCAACTGTTGAAGGGAGTGCGTCTTTATCTGCGAGGCTCTTTTTCTAAAAATGAAAAATGGAAAGAGGGCATTGCATGATTTCGGTCGTAATGGCAACATATAATGGGGCAAAATACCTTGAGCAACAGTTGGACTCGATTTTAGGCCAAACTACTTCTGTTCAGGAAATTATTATTGTAGATGACGGTTCAAAAGACAAAACGTTGGAAATTCTTAACCGTTATCAAAAACAATATTCCCATATCCAAATCTATCAAAATGAGAAAAACCTAGGACCGGCGAGGACTTTTGCTAAAGCAACCCTTTTATCGAAAGGTGATTTGATTTTCTTCTGTGACCAAGATGATATTTGGTTGGAAAACAAAGTGGAGAAAGTACGGAGAGTCTTTCACGAGAAGGAGAACGTACAGGTTTTATGTACCTCCTATTATTTACTCATGGAGAAAACGAGTGAAATCAAAAACAGTTCGGGCCATACCGGTGAATTGACACAAATCTCCCTGGAACGGATTTTAATTGATAATATAGCACCTGGCTGTACGTATGCCTTTCGAGGGGAATGGCGGGAAGAAGCTAAAAAAATACAGGAAGACATATTCATCCACGACTGGTTTTACCTCGTCTTGGGTGCTAGGGAAAATGGCCTGTATTTCTATGACTGTCCCTTGATTAAATATCGTATTCATGCAGGTAATACCATTGGATTGGATTTATCTTTTTTCGATAAGTTTAACCGTAGGAAGTATATTCAAAGGACAAGCCAAAATGTAGGATTCTACCAAGGGATTATGAAACAAAAGTTAATTACAGATCCTCCAACAATTCAAATTTTAAATAAGCTAGTGGAGATGTTGAGCATTCGTTTAGCATATGTGAAAGGTGAAATGCCGTTTTTGAAGTATGTCAAGCAACAACGCCAAATGGAGAGTAAAGGTCTAAGTAGCATCTTTATTGACGTTTGCCGAAAAATGAACGTTGGAAATAAGTCATAATTTCTGAGAGGAGCCATCATGAAAATAGCAGCAGGAATTGTTACATTTAATCCTAATATTGAACGATTGATGGCGAATTTAAAGGCTGTCACCCCGCAAGTGCAGGAAGTATTCATCGTAGATAATGGTTCAAACAATAGTGGAGACATTAAAGTTCTTATTGAAAAATTTACAAATATCACGCTGATGCTTTTGCGTGACAATAAAGGGATTGCAACCGCATTAAACGAGATAGGGAATTGGGCTAACTTGCATCAATATGAGTGGTTTTTGACGTTAGACCAAGATTCGGTGGTCGAACCGGGACTGGTGAATGCTTATCGATCCTATTTATCTTTCGCGTTGGTAGGGCAAATAGACTGTACCATTGTTGACCGCGGCAACGACGAGCTGATTTGCTCCATTAAACCAGGATTGGAATATGAAGTAGTAGAAGATACTATTACTTCGGGAAGCCTTGTTAGAACTGAAGCCTTTTTAGCCGTCGGTGGCTTCGACGATAAAATGTTCATTGACAGGGTAGATTACGATTTCAACTTCCGTTTAATCAGCCATGGCTTCGAGACAATCCGAATTGGGTTTGTGGGACTTTACCACGAGTTGGGTAAATTCAAAGCAGTCAACTTCCTTGGAAAAACTTATAGTATTGTGAGTCATAGTCCATTTCGATATTATTATATTTTGAGAAATGAAATAATTCTTATCCGCCGATATAAGGATTTACCGCAGTTTAATGCTAAACAGCATCGCAAGGAACTCCTGACCTACGTGAGAAATATTTTAGTGTTGGATAATAACAAGTTGAAAAATTTCTTAGCATTTTTCAGAGGGGCGCTTGCGGGCGTTACATTTGGTGATATTGATGTGTAAAGTAAGCGTTATAATTCCCGCCTACAATGTTGAAAAATTTATCGAACGTACGGTAGCGTCTATTTTAAGACAAAGTTTACAAGAAATTGAAATCATTGTTGTAAACGATGGTTCGCAAGATGGCACGCTGAATATATTAAAAAGCATTCAGGATAAACGACTGGCTATCGTCAATCAACGAAACCATGGTGTATCGGCAGCTAGGAATACAGGAATCGATCAGGCAAAGGGAGAATATTTATTTTTCTTGGACGGCGATGATTGGTTAGAGCCAGAGTCCCTGTCGGAAATGTATGGATTGGCAGAAACGGAACAAGTTGAGATTGTGCTGTCGGATTACTATGTAGATGATGATAAAGGGCATATGCAATATATAGACACCAATAATTTAATCTCAGAAGATTACCTGAAGGAAGCCTTATTGAACCGCGTTCAAGTTTCAGTATGGGGAAAGCTGTATAAGGCAAGTCTTTTTAAAGACAATCAGATTTCATTTCCCGAAGATATTTCTATAGGGGAAGACCTATATGTCAATACACTTTGCTTTTATTTTGCCACAAAGGTTCGGAGCATAAAAAAACCTTATATTCATTACATTCAGCGAAGCGATAGCATGATTGCAACTTATAATGAAAAAATGTTAGATATTTTCAAAGTTTTTGATTTATTGAAGGCATTTCTTGAACAAAAGTGGATTCTCGAAAAATATCAAGAGGAATTTATCTACTTCAGATTTCTCCATATCTACTTGAGCCGAGCTGTCTTTGTTCCGCAAAAGGGATTGAAGATTCACCGTAAAATTTTCAAACGTGAAAAAGAACAGAGGAAAAAATATCTTTCAAACCAATACGTGTTAACATACTTAAACTCCACACGTCCATTAAAGAAAATCAAAATCCAACTGTTGCATTTTAATTATTTCTTGGCTATTGCCTTAGAATCCATACTTAATTTTAAGAGGTGAAGGATAAATGACTCGTACAGATAATTCCCTCCGGAATATGAAATATGCTTTTTTAGGGCAAGTGGTGAATTTACTGTTAGTTTTTGTCACCCGAAGATTTTTCGTTTCTATTCTTGGGGACGAGTATAACGGATTACACGGATTTCTAGCCAGTATCATCGGCATGCTTGCTTTGGCAGAACTGGGAATTGGGGCATCCATTTTTTATAGCCTTTACAAACCCATAGCGGAAAATAATCAGCCCAAAATAAATGCTCTCATGAAACTTTTTAGGAAAGCATATACCATCATCGGTTTTGTCGTTGCGGGAATTGGGATAATCCTTTTGCCATTCTTGCCTTACCTTCTCCGGAATTTTGAGGGAATGGAATATATACACACCAATATATATGTCATTTTTGGGCTATTTCTCCTTAATTCTGCTAGTGGCTACTTTTTCGTTTACAAACAATCGTTACTGACTGCTACCCAAAATGACTACATCAACACCAATGTTAGGACTTTTGGAATGGTTATTTTAAATGTGTTGCAAATCGCATTCCTATACATTACCCGCAATTACCTCTCTTATTTGATCATTCAAATTATCGTGAACACCTCCATGAACGTTATTCTCTCCCGAAAGGCGGATCAAATGTTTCCTTTTATTAAGGAGCCTAGTACCGAAAAATTGACGAGAGAGGATGTAGACGAGCTGAAACGCAATGTGAAGGCGAACACCATGCATAGTTTAGGTGGATTTCTTGTTTTTGGAACGGATAACATTCTAATCGGGATGATTTCGGGCCTTGCGGCAGTTGCCCACTTTAATAACTATAATATCGTATTGAATGGTCTTGCCACCATATTTGGTGTGGTTTTCTCCTCTTTGACTGCCAGTGTTGGAAACCTCGGGGCATCTACCGGTAAGGAAACGATTCAAGAAAACTTTAATGTCGTCAATTTCCTTGGTTTTTGGATATTTGGTTTCTCGGTCACTTGCCTTTACATCTTATTCAACCCATTCATGACCCTTTGGATGGGGCCGTACCGTTTGCTTTCTCGCCCCATCGTAATTATGATTATTGTCAACTTTTACTTAAAAGGAATGCGAAGAAGCACCATAACCTACAAGGATTCTTTGGGATTGTTTTGGTACGACCGTTGGAAGCCGATGGTTGAAGCGGTAATCAACCTTGGTGTTTCCATTTTTTTAGGGATGCATTTCGGGCTATTTGGCATTTTATTGGGAACAGCTATCAGTACCCTCACAACTTGCTTTTGGATTGAACCGTTCGTTTTATATCGCTACGGTTTTAAATCCCCCCTTCGAGACTACTTCAAACGTTATGGAATTTACACACTATCCGCTTTGGGAGTGCTACTTGTGACAAGAATGCTCGTTTCCCTTGTTACGTTTGAAGGTGTATTCGGGTTTATTCTACTTAGCATAGCAACCATTGGATTAAGTAATGGGCTATTGGCACTTTTATTTCATAGAACTCGGGAATTTCAGGAATTACTAAGAATCGTCAAGTCGAAAGTGTTAAGGAGAGCAGCATAGTGCGGGAGAATAAGATCCTACTCATTACTCAAGAATTTCCTCCCGATGTGGGTGGCTGCGGTGTGGTTGCTAAATCCATGGCGAAATATTTATCCGAGGCAGGCGTTGACGTGGAAGTCCTTACGAGTTCAAGCATTAGTGGTACCACCAAAACAGAAGAAGGATACTTAATTCGCAACGTAAAAAGAATTCCCAAAGTATTTCCCCTTTTGTTTAAATGGCATCTTATGTGGCGCAATCTCGAGCAATTTAAATACATCATCATTAACGATGTAGGGGCAGCTTTTGTCGCTTCTTTCTTTCTGAGCAAAAAGCAACAACAAAAGTGTATCGTCTATATTCAAGGTGGAGAAGCCAGTATTTTTGATGCAACGAAAACCAACTTAAAGCTCTATCATGCGTTGGATTTTAAAACGAGGTACTTAACCTTGTTGAAAAATGCCCACCATATTATGGCGGTGAGCCAATGCGTGAAAAACTATCTCTTAGAAGTCTCTAAACTGGATCAAATTAAAGAAAAGATGAGTGTTATCTATCCCTCCCTCGACTTGGATATTTTTTATCCCGAGCCGATTAATTTGCACGAAAAGTATAGTATAGAGGAAAGTAGCCAGTTGTTACTATCCGCAGGGAGAATTGACATAAAAAAGGGGTATGAAAGGCAATACCTCATTTTCAAAAAATTAATTTCGAAAAATCCAAGTTATCACTGGATTATTGTTGGCGTTGGGCCATACAGCGAGGAACTCAAGCAAAAAATTAAAAAAGATAAGTTGGAAAAATTTATTACCATAGATGGTCGTTTAACCCAATCCGAGTTGAGGAAGTACTATTCTTCCGTGAACTTGTTTTGGCAACTCTCTATTTGGGAATCCCTAGGCCTTGTTTATTTGGAGGCTAATGCTTGTGGGACACCAGTAATCGGGACAGCTGGCAGTGGGATAAGCGAGGTAATTGATTCAAATGTCAGTGGTTATTTGGTTACTAGAGATGAAGAGTGTTTGCAGATTCTCCTTGAAAAAAGTTATACCCAAATTAAGGAGTCCGCACTCAGCGAACACGTCCGTGAATTTAATTTGAAGCGGGAAAAAATACTTGATGTCATAAAGAATTAAAGGACTGGGGAATTTATGAGTATTAGCGTAGTTATTCCAATATATAACGTCGAAAATTACATTCGCCAATGTTTAGAATCAGTCTTGGCTCAAACATTCATACCTTTGGAAATTTTATTGGTTAATGATGGTACTCCCGATAAAAGTATGGAGGTTATCGCAGATTTAATCGACCAACACGGGCAAATTAAAGTCATTCATAAAGAAAATGGAGGCTTATCGGAAGCTAGAAATGTGGGGCTTGCGCTTTCTAAAGGAGAGTATGTTGCTTTTTTGGATAGCGATGATTATTGGGCACCCAATTTTCTGGAAGTCATGCATAAAAATGCCCAACAGTTCGATTTGGACGTAGTCTGTGGTAGTAATACCCGGGTTTTCGAGTATGGAAAACAAGAAATTATGAAACGAGATGATGCTCTTTTAGGTAAACTCCAAGCCGGTTCGGAGTTTTTATTGGCTCAATTACAAGCCAATGACTATAAGATGGAGGTTTGGGATGACCTGTATCGCACAGCGTTTTTGAAGGAGAATAACTTGGAATTTGCGGTCGGCCTGTTACATGAAGACGAAGAATTTACGCCAAGAATGCTACTAAAAGCCAAGCGTGTCATGGCTATCGCCAATTATGGATATATGTATCGACAACGTGAAAATAGCATTATGAGTAGCGGAGTTTCAGAACGGACGATTATCGCATTGGAGAAAATTTTGCAGGAATACATGGAATTATTCGACTTAGTACAAAATAAGACGGAGAAAGAAGCACTTTCTTGGCTACTTCTTCATTTAGGAGAGCAGTATATTGACCGTTTGAACATGAGCAAGTTGACAAATAGGAATGGCTTTTATTCACGCTTGGAAATACAAAAATTTATGACAAGACTCCAGTATGCGAGCCAAATGAACCGAAAGCAAAAAATTAAATTCACGGCACTCTCGCTTCACCCTCGGATTTTTGAAGCCGTAGCGGATTTACAAAAATCTTTGAAAGGAGGGACATGATGATTACCGTGATTATTGCCATGTATAACATGGGAGACTACATTTCAGCGTGTTTAGATAGCATTTACCTCCAACCGTTTCAAGATTTTGAAATTATTTTAGTAGATGACGGTTCAACCGATAACTCCCTTTCCATAGCAGAAGGCTATCAGCGGCGATTAGGTAAAATGAAGCTGATAAGGCAGGAAAATCAGGGACAAGCGGCGGCAAGGAACTTGGCATTGAGCCATGTGACCGGCGACTTTATAGCTTATGTTGACGCAGATGATTACCTTGCCCCCAATGCATTGGAGCGAATGTTGGCACGGATTTTGGAAACGAAATCAGATATGATTATTACTGGGTATCGTCGTGTATTCGAGGCTGGAATGTCTGGAGTTGACCAAATTTTTGAAGTTCCAGGGCGAACAGACAAGGTATATTCTGGCACTGAGGTTGCCGAAATGGTGTTATGCGAGCGTGTCCAAGGTTTTTTGGTCAACAAGCTTTTCAGGTCTGAATTATTGAAGAAGATTGACTTTCATCAAGAAGAAGGAAAATACATCGAGGATTTGTTCCCTATCTTCAATGCCATTGTCAATTCAAGTAGGATTGCATTTTTGGAAGGCTATACCTATAACTATCGTCAACGAGCGGGTTCCTCAAGTAATGAGCGAAGTGAGAGATTAATGCGTGATTATGATGATGCCGCTACGAAGGTCTTAAAAAAAGCACAATCTCTTTCTGGGATTTCCTCCAAAGCACTAGAAATGTTTAAGGTGATTTCTTTTTTAAGCCTAATCAATTACTATACTCAATCCCATATGGGTGAAGGCATTAAAATCTATCGGAATTTTGCTAAACAACCTGTACATTTTACAAAGCCTTCGTTGCCAAAAGTGCTCAAATTACATGATTTAAGTAAAAAACGTAAAATTTCCCTCATATTATGGGATTTGAAAATATATCATTTAGCCATGAAATATTGGCTCGCCAAGAAATACGATTAACGGAGGAATCATATGAATTACCACTTACTCTACGCCTTGGTTTTTTTGGGGGCAGTTTCGTCATTTTTACCGCCACTTAAAAAATACCGAAGCAATGTTTCAATGTATCTAGTAGCGATTTTAGCATTATTTGCCGGATTACGCTATTGGATAGGATTTGACTTTGATAATTATTTTAATATGTTTCGGGATACCCCCACGATTAGGGGGCTTTTCACTTATTGGCATGTCCTCGGTGTAGAGCGTGGTTATTTCATTTTAAACTCGGTGATTAAAACGATGGGGATGCAAGTCAATGGGGTTCTTGTAGTGATGGCAGTAGCAACCTTGATCATCCTTATGAAGTCCTTTCAAAAGTACACCCCTTACCCTCTAATGGCGCTCCTCCTTTATGTGTCACGCTTCTTTTTCGTTAGAGATATGGGACAAATCAGGGCTTCCCTTGCGGCAGCGATCGTGCTGTTTTCTCTCCGTTACCTTCAAAAAAGGGAAACTTGGAAGTTCTTTCTTACGATTTTTATAGCGTTCCTTTTCCATCGGATTGCCCTTGTGGGAATATTACTCTATATTTTCCAATTAATTTTTAGAAAAGGGATTGCCACCAAATGGGTGGTGGGATTATTGGCGTTATCATTTCTTGTCGGTTCCATCGACTTGAACCCAATTATTCTATCCATGGAAGGTATTATACCGGAACATTATTGGCAGTACTTAACTCATCCCTACTACGTATTCCCACTCGGCTTAACTAATCCCGTACTTCTCATGCAGTTAATGATTCTAATCGCCATGCTCCTTTTTAGGAAACAAATCAAAAATGATTACTTCAACCTATTGCTAGGGGGATATTTAATGTCGACCTTGATTTTATCGGGGCTACAATATTTTGGAACGGTTGCCGGGAGGCTCTCTACATACTTTGCAACTTTTGAAATTGTGATCATTCCTTTATTTATTGATGTTTTTCAAGAGCACGACATTCGCGGGCTTTTACCAGAAAAATGGAAAATGTCTGAAAAGAATTTCATTGGAAGGCTGAAACCCAAGAATTTTATAATTGTTTTTATGTTCCTTTATGCAACCTTTATTTACTATATAATTTTCGTCAATGACGTCATGCCGTATTTTATGCCTTATCGCTCGGTACTTAACCCATAATAGGAGGTGAGGGGAAGATGAAAGTAGGTTACTTGATTTCAACCTTGGAAAATTGTGGTCCAGTCAACATTTTGTATAACATCGTCAAATACCTGGATAAAAGTAAGTTTGAACCCATAATCATTACCCTTTCACCGGAAAATGCTAAAACACGCATCCATGATTTTGAAGCGTTGGGTATTAAAGTTATCCCATTAAACCTTTCGAGGGTAGAAGGGATATTTAAGGCACGCCAGAAAGTTAAGGAATTAGTGGCTAAGCATAAAATCCAAATCCTTCATGGGCAAAGTTTCAGGGCTGATAAAATAATTGCTAATGTTAAAAGCGTCAAGACCGTCAATACAATTCATAATTATCCATTCCTTGATTTTGTCATGACCTATGGGAAAGTGATGGGGACGGTAATGGCGTGGCAACACACTCAGACCATAAAAAAATTAGATGTTCCCATCGCTTGTTCCAAATCCGTTGCCAAGTTATTTAACAAGAATAAGGGTCTAAAGTTAAAATCCATTCAAAACGGTGTAGATACGGAAGTGTTTCATCCCATTCAAGAGAATGAAAAAGTCCAAATCCGTCAAAAATTGGACTTGAGCGTGAATAAGAAAATTTTCCTTGTGGTAGGGGTGTTGACCGGCAGAAAAGACCCTTTGACGATTATTGAAGCTTTCAACAAAAGAAACCAAAACGATGAAATCCTCCTTTTTTTTGGTGAAGGGGATTTGGATAGTGAATGTAAAAAGTCAGCCCAAAATAGAAATATCATCTTTAAAGGTAGGGTTAATAATGTAAGTGAGTATTTACAAGCGGCAGATTATTATATCTCCGCCGCCTTAGCTGAAGGGCTTCCCAATACGGTGTTGGAGGCATTGGCAACAGGCATTCCCACCGTCCTTTCTGCCATCGGCCCCCATGAAGAAATTGTTGGCTACGAAAATAGCCTTCAACCCTTCTTATTCGAACCAGGTAATGCGGTGGCATTAAACGAATCTATTGAGGGGACACTTCATGAGGACATTCAAAGTTTAAAGGGAAAGGCTTTAGCATTAATCCGAGAGCATTTGAGTGCAGATAAGATGACTAAGCAATATGAAGCAGTCTATGAATCGTTGGGTTAGGGGAATTGCAAGATGAAAGCGGTGAAGGAGATGGAATTTTCAGTATTGATTTCAGTGTATGCCAAAGAGAATGCGGAGTACTTTAAATTGGCGATTGAGAGTATTTTGAACCAAACAAGGATGCCGAATCAAGTGGTCATAGTCAAAGACGGTCCTTTAACAACGATATTGGACGAATTAATTGAAGGTTACGAGAAAAAATTCCCCCACCTATTTTCAATTGTGCCATTGAAAGAAAATCAGGGGCTGGGGATTGCGCTGCAAAGAGGGATAGAGGAGTGCAAATATGAGTACATTGCTCGAATGGATGGAGATGATATTGCCATTCCCCAGCGTTTTGAAAAACAACTGGCCATGTTTGAAGCAAATCCGAAGCTTGATATTGCGGGAAGCTATATTGCCGAGTTTGATGGAGACATTTCAAATGTACAATCCTATCGGAAAGTTCCGCTTAAACACGGAGAAATCAGCAAATTTGCTAAAAGGAGAAACCCATTTAACCACATGACGGTAATGTATAAAAAAAGTGCGGTGCTAAAAGCCGGGAATTATCAGCCCTATGCCCTGACGGAAGACTACTATTTATGGGTAAGGATGATGATGTCGGGAGCCATTTGCGCTAATTCGAAGGAGTCCTTGGTTTACGCCCGTACGGGAATCGATATGTTCGGAAGGCGTGGAGGCTGGAAATACGCTAAAGTAGAATTTAAACTGCAACGATTATTTTTGAAAATAGGTTTCATCAATTATGGGGAGTTTATCCGAAATTGCTTGATTCGAGGAATAACCCGTGTGATTCCCAACTCCTTTCGTAAATTTGTATATCTAAAATTAATCCGGAAGTAGGTGTTGGGGGATGAAAAATGGGAGACTTGCTTTTCGTCACTTATTAGCCATCTTGATCTTATTATTAGTCATTGGAAGGACGTATTTCTATCCGATACTGCCAGAAAATTTCTTCGTAGGGCACTTGCTTAATTTGATACGTGGACTGGTATTGCTGAAGCTTATCACAGATATTTTCCCGCTCGGTCTACCGAAAAATGAAACCTTCTTAGGAATCGTTGTATTTATGGGAGTAGCCTTTTTATTTACACGGGACTTGAATTTCTTGACAGTTTTTGCCATCCTTCTAAGTTTTCGGGAATATTCCTTTTCCACGCTCATCAAATCCTTTTTATACATTAACGTTTTTTACCTTGCATGGATTTTTCTATTTAGTGCCATGGGGGTATTTCCTAATGCCACCATCGTTTTTGAAGGAAGGAGTCGTCAATTATTGGGATTTAATAACCCTAATGCAGCCATGCGTGCCAGTTTTAACATTTGGGTGGGCTTTATCTATGTCTATTGGCGCAAATTTACTTGGAACAAAGCACGGAAATTAGAAAGTTTAATTTATTTAGGAGCGGCAATTATCTTCCCGATGATTACATTTTACTTAACTAGAAGCCGTATGGCTATGATTGCTATTGTAGGGGGAGTGCTTTTTTTCCTTCTTTCGAAAAGCATGCTAATAAACAAAAGGTTTTTTAGGTTCATGCTAACCGCCCTACCTTGGTTTTTAACGGGGATTAGCCTAATTTTAGGGCTCTTCTTTGCCGATAGTCAATTAATGATTAACCGTGTCTTTTCTTACCGTCCTCATCTATGGGGTGTAATCTTAAGGCAACAAAGATACCCTATTAATTTTTGGGGCTATCACTCGGCAATTTTACATCACATGTTTGATAGAGGGACACGCCTAGTATTAGACAGCACCTACTTGAATTTACTAACGGTGAATGGAATCGGTGTTTTTCTAATTTTTATGGGGTTATTATCGTATCTCCTTTATGATAAGGCTAAAAATAAGGATATGGCAACCCTCTTTGTACTGGTGACTATCTTAATCTACGGGTTTGGGGAAAATGTCTTTTTCGATGTGGGGACGAACCCTTTGTTCTTTATGATTTATCCAGCATGTGAGAAATTGAATGCATTAAAATGGAAACGAGGTTGATTCAATGAAAATTTTATATTGTATCACCCGTTCCGATTGGGGTGGTGCCCAAGTGCATATGCTTGACCTAATTACGGAAATGAAAAAAGAGGGTTACGCGTGCGAAGTAGCAATCGGTGAAAAGGGTGAGTTGTACGACCGTTTGGAAGCCCTTGGAATTCCCACTCATTTCGTCCCTGCCCTGGTTCATTCCATTAATCCTATTTTAGATGTCAAGGTAGTCTACGATTTATGTAAGATTATTAAAGGAACCCAACCCGATTTAGTCCACCTTCACTCTACCAAAGCGGGATGGGTTGGTCGGATTGCAAGTTGGCTCATGAAACGGAAAACTATTTTTACCGTTCATGGTTGGTGCTTTACAGAAGGGGTAGCGGGAAACCGCAAAAAAATAGGGCGATTTATTGAAACCCTATTGGCTCCCCTAGCTCAAAAGATTATCTGTGTTTCAAATTTCGATAAAAAGCTGGCCCTCGCATTGGAAGTTGCCCCGACCCAAAAAATAGAAGTGGTCTATAACGGGGTAAGGGCCCTAGAAGTTCAGCCGAAACCCCTTAAGTCCAGTAAAATCAAGGTAATCATGGTAGCACGTTTTACCGACCAAAAGAATCAAAGGTGCCTGATCGAGGCATTTGCTCACGTTTCCCCAGATTTTGATTTGTACCTGATAGGGGACGGCATTAATTTAGAGGGGGACCAAAAACGGGCAGTTGAATTAGGGATTAAGGAGCGGATCCATTTCCTTGGTGGAAGAACTGATGTCACCGAAATCCTGCAAGATATGGATATTTTCGTCCTCAGTTCTCATTACGAAGGTTTGCCTATTAGCATCATTGAAGCCATGAGTCTTGCATTACCGGTTATCGGGTCGGATGTGGGCGGGGTCAATGAGCTTATAAGTGACGGAATTAATGGCTACTTGGTTAAGCCGGATAATTCCCATCAATTAGCCGAGAAAATAAACAATTTAAACTCCCCTTCCAAACGTTGGGCGATGGGACAAAAAAGCCTAGAAATCTTCCAGGATAAGTTTACTTTGGATAAATGTGTTGCCCATACGCGAAAAATTTATGAAAACGTCTTAAAGGGAGGTCATTAAAATGAAAGATATTAGCATCATTATCCCCCATTTTAATGACCCGATGCGTTTAGGCTATCTCCTAGCGACGATTCCTGTTTCTTATGAAGTGCTCGTAGTGGATGATAAAAGCACAAAGTATTTAGCAGAGTACGGACAACTTGAATTGAAATTCCCGCATGTTACTTTTTTACGCAACACTACCGAAAAAAAAGGAGCGGGAACTTGCCGGAATATAGGCTTAGGACAAGCAAGTGGAAAATGGGTGCTCTTCGCAGATGCCGATGATTACTTTACCCCTGATTTTGAGCAAATCGTACAACCATACCTTTCTGCTCCCGAAGATGTGCTGTTTTTTCCTCCTACAAGTGTCGACCTCTCTACAGGGGAGCTTGCCCATCGGCATTTACATTATGAAAAAGTGTTGGATAATTTTCGTAAGGGTAACGCATATGGTGAGTTGGCGGTTCGTTACGAGTTGGCTTCGCCTTGGTCGAAGATGATTCGAAGGGAGTTGCTTATCCAAAATCATATCCGGTTTGAGGAAACCCTTGTCTCAAACGATTATATGTTTTCCGTGCAAGTAGGTTATTACCTCAAAGATTTTAAGGTGATCCCAGAAACCATTTACGTTTCAACGGAGAGCCAAGGGTCATTGACGAAGCAAGTGAGTGTTGCCAACTATGAAACCCGTACCGAAGTTTTTATAAGGGTGCACCAGTTCCTCAAGTCCCGGTTACAAAGAGAGGAGTTTAGAGCATTGGACATGGCGGGATTGGGATTTCTTATCTTGGGTTTGAAATACAAAATGAAGCCAGCCACTCTTTGGAGGCAATTCCTAAAATTTAAGAAAAGCCGGATTCCCATTTTTAAGAGCGCCTACAAGAACCCCATAAAAGTCTATAAGCTGTTAAAGTTTTATGCCAGTTCTCATAAGAAGGAGACACAATATTATGAGAAATCCTAGTGTTTCTGTAATTGTCCCAGCTTATAATTGCGAAAAAACCATCGTCAGGGCGTTGGATTCTATCGCTAATCAAACTTATCTAGGACAAATTGACCTGATTGTCATAAATGATGGTTCAATAGATGGGACCCCCGAAATTTTAAACGATTATCAAGTGATGCCATTTGGGCGTAAATACATGCTTATCCACCAAAAAAATGGTGGGGTAAGTGCGGCGAGGAATAAGGGAATCGAAATCTCCGTTAGCGATTACATCGCCTTCCTCGATTCCGACGACTACTATCATCCAGAAGCTTTTCGAAATTATATGAACAAGGTGGAAGAAACGGATTGTGACCTACTGTTTGGCAACATTGAACAAAAAGTTGGGGACAAAGAAATTACTGGAAGCGAAAAAGCGATGGAATTTCAGCCATTATTCAAAACCGGTGTTATCAACTCCCCGTGCGCTAAAGTCTATAAAAGGGAGTGGCTCGTGGAAGCGGGAATTAAATTCGCACCTGATTTAAGCATTGGGGAAGATTTGCTTTTTAATACCCAAGCTTATTTTAAAGCCCAACACGTGCTAGTCATGTCTTATATTGGCTATGTTTACGACCATTCCGCTAGCAGTCTAACCGAATCCTACCCGCCACGCTACTTCGAACAACGTCTCTTACTACTGGAACGATTTAGGGAAATGCTGCTAAAGGAAGGCCAACTTTTTGAAGATGAGGGATGGTTTTACACAAAACTTTGCTATAGCGTAATTTTAAAATACTTAGCGAGCGGCAAGCATTCCTTTGCCGAAAAATCTGCCTTTATAAAACAGGTAAGGCAACATCCTCAAGTAAGGGATAAAATCGTCAGTACAAAGCCTAAGGGCCTTGTAAAACAGGTCGTAACTTCGGTCATTGTTCATACCCCAATTAGTTTACTCGTTCATGGTCTGGAATTGCTTCCCATCATAAAAAAAATATTGCCAAGAGGAGCGACAGGCACAAGTATTTAGCTTGGAGAGAGGTGAAAATATGGATCGTGAAGATATTGAAGAATTAATCGAGGAGATTCAGTTATTTCAAAGTGAATTTGATTATGTAGAAGTAAAGACGGTAAAAGGCGGTTCTCCCCAGATTAAGGATTCCTTATCATCATCTAATCTTAGTAAGGAAAAAGATAACCAAGTAATGGCACCGACTGTGGAAGTAACGGCATCGACTGTGGAAGTAGTGACACCAGATATAGAAATAAGACTTAATGAAATTGCCAAAAAAGCTTTATTAAATCCCCGGTTGGATATCGAAGAATTGGAAGCAATTATTTTAAACCTATGTTCGATAAAGCCTTTGGGAACCCTCGAACTAGTTAAATTGTTAAATAGATCCAAGAAAACAGTTCTTGATAGAATAAAGGTTCTCCTTGAAAGACAAGAAATTGTAATGCTTTTTGCAAATTTTCCAAAACACCCCCAACAAAAGTATTACGTTTCATCTCAGGATGGTGAACACCAATGAAAATCGGCATCGTCAATACCGACTTCTCCATGGGAGGAGTCCAAAACATTTGCATAACCTTAGCCAAAGGCTTTGCCAAATACTCCGATCATAAGCCAGTCCTCATCGACTTCCTAGGCATAGAACCCATGGCCTGTCCCATTCCTGAGAACGTAGAACTTATCGTGAATAAGTATAACCGTGGCTTGCCAGAAAAAGTCCGCGCCTTAATGAATCACGCCACCTATCGCTATTTGAAACAGCCTTATAGGATTAGCTCCCATTCCCGTTCTCGCATAAAAGGACTTGCGGAAATTATCAGTAACCAACATCTAGAAGTTGTTATTCTTTCCCAAGGCTATTTAACAGCGATGATTCCAAGGCTCAAAAAAATGCTGCCACAGGTTCGCTTCATCGCCTGGCAACATAGCTCTTACGAAATATATTTGGAAAAGTATAATAATGAATACATCCGTGAGTATAAAGAAGGATTAAGATTAGCGAATACTGTCGTCTGCCTAACGAAGCGGGATGCCAATAAGTTTAAGGCACATAACCCTAATTCAACCTGCATTTACAATGCCTTGCCTTTTGAAAATCATGCTCTATCTTCCCTTGATAGTAAGCAAATCTTATTCGTTGGCCGTCTAGACCGTGAAGTAAAAGGATTAGATAGCCTCGTTGAAATTATCAAGGAAACAAATCCGGGTTATAACTTCAAAATCGTGGGCGATGGCCCCGATAAGAATTGGTTAGAAAATGAAATCAAACAGCATAAATTGGAAAAACGGGTTAGCCTAAGCGGGGCATTAAGAAAAGAACAACTGTTAAAAGAATACCTTAACAGCGTTGCCTTCGTCCTAACCTCACGTTGGGAAGGCTTTGGCCTGGTGCTGATAGAAGCCATGTCATGCGGGGTACCAGTCATATCATTTAATAATTACGGACCAAATGAGGTTTTAAATGGGGGAGAATATGGCATACTAATACAAAGCGGTCAAACTAAAGCA
Organism: Turicibacter sp.; assembly: GCA_009787345.1. GTDB lineage: Bacteria > Bacillota_I > Bacilli_A > MOL361 > Turicibacteraceae > WRGF01. The sequence goes on along the minus strand of WRGF01000200.1, from coordinate 8,957 downwards.
TTTTCTGCTGAACTGAATCAATTGCTTGAAAATAAGGAAAGCCTAAAATACTATCAGCAGCAAGGCTTAAAGCATACTGAAGTATTTACGCTCCCCCAAATTATCCAAAAATGGTGTCAGGTCATTCAATCATAGTATACAAAAAGAGGGTTATTTGTCACTATTTGAGATTAGAGGTAGAAAATTATCGACAGAGAATAATATGTGTGATATGATTGTGAAGAGGTGTTTTAATTCATGTATAGGACAGAATTGTATAGCGAAATGGAGACATTTAAGGGAATGAAAAGTAAGCAAGATATTAGGAGGCCAGTCGATTTATATAAGCCCTACTTTAAAGTCAAACGGTATATTGACGTTGTGGGAGCATTGGTGGGATTAATCATTCTAGCCCCAATATTTTTCATGGTGGCCCTTTTAATCAAACTGGATGATCCAAGAGGACCAGTATTTTTTAAACAGCAACGCATCGGAAAAGGGGAAATCGGCTTCGGAATGTTCAAATTCCGTTCCATGTGTGTAGACGCCGAAGAAAAGCTTGCTGCTTTACTAGAAGAAAACGAAATAGAAGGTGCCATGTTCAAAATGAAAGACGACCCCCGCATCACAAGGATCGGAAAAATCATCAGAAAAACATCCATCGACGAACTCCCACAGCTCTATAATGTCCTTAGAGGGGAAATGAGCTTAGTAGGTCCCCGACCGCCATTGCCAAGGGAAGTAGAGCAATATACGGATTATGATAAACAACGATTAGCTATTACTCCTGGATGTACAGGTTTGTGGCAGATTAGTGGTAGAAATAATGTTGGTTTTGAGGAAATGGTTGAACTCGATATGCAATACATCGAAAGCATATCATTAAAAAAAGATTTTGAAATTATCTTCAAAACCTTCTCCGTGTTATTTGGTGATGATAATGCTTATTAGAGTAAAAAAATATTCAGATGAAATATGAGGCGATAAGATGAAGGTTTGTTTAGTTGGTTCAAGTGGTGGGCATTTGACACATTTATATTTACTAAAAGAATTTTGGGAAAAAGAAGAGCGATTTTGGGTAACCTTTGATAAAACAGATGCTCAAAGTATTTTAAAAAATGAAAAAATGTACCCATGTTATTTTCCAACAAATCGTAATCTCAAAAATCTCATAAATAATACATTTTTAGCTCTCAGAGTGCTCCGTGTAGAGCGACCAGACCTCATTATATCTTCTGGAGCAGCGGTGGCTGTTCCCTTTTTCTATTTGGGAAAACTTTTTGGTGCAAAAACCGTTTATATTGAAGTCTTTGATCGTATAGATACACCAACTTTTACTGGGAAATTAGTTTATCCTGTGACAGATAAATTTATCGTTCAATGGGAAGAAATGAAAAAAGTATATCCTAAAGCGGAGAATTTAGGAGGAATTTTTTAGGTGATATTTGTGACGGTAGGAACTCATGAGCAACAATTTAATAGACTAATCCAAGCAGTAGATGAATTAGTAAGAGATAAGGTTATTATCGACGAAGTATTTATGCAAATCGGATATTCGACTTATGAACCTAAATATACTAAATGGGCAAAAGTTATTAGTTATGAAGAAATGGAAAGGTACGAAGATAAAGCCGAAATAATTATTACGCACGGCGGTCCAGCGACATTTATGAATATATTAAATAAGGGAAAAGTTCCTATTGTAGTGCCGAGACTTGAAAAATTTAGTGAACATGTGAATAATCATCAATTGGAATTTGCAAGAAAAATAAAAGAACTTAATTATAATATAGTGTTGTTAGAGGATTTAAGTGATTTAGGGAATATTTTAAGAGAAGAAAAAAATATTATATATAGCAACAACTCAAATAATAAAAATTTTGTAGAAAATTTTGAAAAGCAAATTAATAGTTTAGTAAAAGTGCGAAAAAAGTGGTGACATAAATGAGAGTATTATTAATAAATACTGTGCCATATATAAATAGTGGAACTTCAGCGGTAATAATGAATTATTATCGCCAAATGAAAAAAAATATTCTTTTTGATTTTATTGTAAATGAGTATATCGAAGAATATTTCCTAAAAGAAATAGAAGATGGGAAATCTGAAATCTATATCTTGCCGAACAGAAAAAAAAAAATCTTAGAGTATATGAAAAATCTTAGAGCTATTGTCAAAAAAGGGAAATATGATATTATACATATTCATGGAAATTCAAGTTTAATGATGATTGAACTTTTAGCTATCATAGGGCTAAAAGGAAAAAAAAATTTCAAAGTAATCGTTCATAATCATGCTGCTGAAAGTGACTATAAGCAATTAGATAAAATTATTAGACCATTTTTTTATGGAAAATATGACAAAGCTTTAACCGTAGAATTAAATGAAAGTTATTTATTCAAAAAAAATTATGAAATAGCATATAACGGTATTGCTAGTGATAAATTTAAGTTCAACGGGAAAAATAGAATTAACATTCGAGAAAAATTAAATATAAAAAATGAAACAATGTTTTTACATGTAGGTAGGTTTAGTAAGGAAAAAAATCATCTTTTTGTATTAGATGTTTTTGAAGCATTTCTTCGGAAAGAAAAAAATGCTAAATTAGTTTTTGTTGGACGAGGACCATTAGAAGCAGAAATTAAAAATATAGCGATGGAAAGAGAAATTAGAGAATCTATCTTTTTTGTTGGTGATGTGGAAAATATCGAATGCTGGTATTCCTCAGCAGATGTATGCATATTTCCTTCGAAGGTTGAATCGTTTGGATTAGTTGCGGTGGAAGCTCAGATGAATTCGCTCCCTTGTATCTGTAGTAATCATATTTCTAAAAAATTAAAAAAAACAAACAGAATAGAATTTTTAGATATAGATACAAAAAATGTTTGTCAGTGGGTTGAGCAAGCTGAGCTTTTTTCAAAAATGAGAAAAGATAGGCTATCACAGGATATACCATCTGAATTAATGGAGTTTGATATAGAAAATACTGCTAAAAAAATGTTAAAAAATTATGAAAGTTTATTGCAAGAAAGTATATAAATTCACGTTACAAAGTCAGAAGGTTTAGGACAAAATATATTTTATGATAGTTTGATGATATTCATTTGAAAGGGAGTAATAGAAGTGGGAAAAAAGGATGTAGGAATATTAGCATTTCAAAATACGTTAAACTATGGAGCAGATTTACAAATATATGCTCTTGCTCGAACAATTAAAAAATTGGAAAGAGAACCAATTGTTATTGATTATAGAAATAAATTTATTGAAAGAAGTGAATTCCCAACTTTTAAAAATTCGAGTGGAATTAAAGGATTATTAAAAGTAATATTTTTTAAATTTTTTGTCAGAAGAAAGTATCTAGAATTTAAGAGGTTTAAAGAAAACTATTTTCAACTAAGTAAAAAAGTATATACTGAAAGCTCTTTTAAAGGAGCTGAAGATGATTTTTCAAAGATCATAGTTGGTAGTGATCAAATTTGGAATACAAATATAACAGGTGCCGATTTAAATTATTTTTTATTAGATTTATCTGAAAAAAAAGTATCAAAATATTCTTATGCGGCTAGTTTTGGGGTAAGTGAATATGAAAAGCTCCATTTACAAGACAAAATAAAAAAGGCTCTTGAATCTTTTAAAATTATTTCTACTCGCGAAAAAAGTGGGGAACGCTTAGTCATCGAAAGATTCAATCAACCAGCCCAAACAGTCTTAGATCCAACGTTGTTATTAACTTCTATTGAATGGAGGGAATTTGCTAAGGACTCAAATTTGAAAAAAAATAAGCATTATTTATTGCTCTATTTTATTAAAAACTCGAAGATGTTAGATTTAGCAAAAAAATACGCTGAAAATAATGACTTAGAAATAAAATATATAAACATTAAACCTTTTATGTTCAGAGGAATGAAAACAATTCCAGATGCTTCTCCGATAGATTATATTAAGCTTATTAGTGAGGCTAATGCTGTTATTACTGGTAGTTTTCATGGATTTGTTTTGTCTTTAAATTTAAATGTCCCAGTAGCGATTGATTTAGATAAAGGCTCTTTGAATAAAAATACTAGACTAGAGAATATAATGAAAATATTTGATATTAAAGGAATTGGCACAGATGAAAAGTTCGAAAGTATTAGTTTTTATAACGATTTTTCAAAATTTAATTTACTTTTGAAGAGAGAAAGAGAAAAATCATTGGAAAAACTTTGGGAGATGTTGAATTGAGTTGATGATAAATGTTACATTAATTTTTTTTTGATTCTGGTTTTGATTAAATACAAAGTGGTGATTTTATGGTAGTTGAAGAAAATGTTGATTTAAAAAAATTCTCGCACATGAAAGTTGGAGGTTTAGCGAAAAAACTCTATCGTCCACATTCTATTGAAGATTTAAAATGGATTACTAGCCACATTAAAGGATATTATATTCTCGGAGGTGGAAGTAATATTTTGATGAATGATCAAATAGTATTTGAACATGTGGTTTTTATGGGAGATTATGATAAAAATTACCTAGTGTTAAACGAAGATAAATCTATTGTTTGTAGTGCAAGTATAAAAATTCCCAAATTGATTCGATTTGCGGCAGAATATAACTTAGGAGGTATAGAAAATTTAATAACAGTTCCAGCGTTGGTAGGGGGAACTGTTGTAATGAATGCGGGTGGGGAACCCAATGCGCCCTCTATTTCCGATTATATTAAAAAAGTTGAATTCGTTAAAGACGGAAAAGTGTTTTTTGTAGATAAAGATGCTTGTAATTATTCATATAGAAATTCAATATTTCTAGGTAAAAATTGGATTATTTCAAAGGTTATTTTTCAATTTTCAGAAATACCTCATGCTAAAATAAAAAATAAAATATCTCAAAAAATAATTTTCTCTAAAATTAAACAAGATATAAGTGTGCCAAACTTAGGGAGTGTATTCAATGAGTCTGATAAAAATATTATGAGATTTTTACGGTATACATCTTTTAATAATCAAGGATTGTATTATTCTAGAAAAGCGCATAATTGGATATCGAATGGTGGAAATGGGGATTTTAAACAAGCCCAAAAATTAATAAATAGAGCTTTATTATTACATAAATTATTTAAAAAAAGAATTCATACTGAGTGGATTGTTTGGGAAAAAGAAATAAATGAATAAAGGAGAAACATATGAAGCCTTTAAGTATAATTATACCACATAAAAATGATATTAATAATTTAAAGCGGTGTTTAAAATCTATTCCAAACACAAATGAAATTGAAATTATCGTGGTTGATGATCATTCAGATCAGTTTATAAAGGAGGAGGTTAAGGAAGTCTGCAAAAATGTTGGTAATGCTCGATTAATAGAAAATTTAACGAATGTATATTCAGCTGGTAAAGCTAGGAATATGGGAATAGAAGTATCTACCGGAGAATGGATTATTTTTTCTGATTCAGATGACTATTTTGTTGATGGTTGGTGGGAAAACATCAGAAATTGCGTTGATGGAGGATATGAGTTAGTATTTTTCAAAACTATTAGTCAAATTGAAAATACAGATCAAGAGTCAAATAGGCATTTTATTCATAATGAACTAGTAGAGGATTATTTAGTTGATAAAAATAGTACTAATGAATTACGTTTGCGAGTATTGACCAAGCCACCATGGGGAAAAGCTATAAAAAGAACTTTAATTATTGATAATGATTTGAAATTTTTAGAAACAAGAGTGGCAGAGGATGCTAGATTTTCTTTATTATGTGGTTTGAAAGCCTCTAAAATAAAAGTAATAAATAATATTATTTATAATATTACTGAAAGAGAAGGTTCGCTTTCAAATGATCAATCCGAAGTATATTTACTAGAAACTTTTAACGAATGGGTTTATAATCAGTTGATTTTACGAAATACGTTGGCTAAAAAAGAATATCGTTCTTGTTGTTCCTCCACTTTGAAGTGGTTTCAACGTGGGATAACCTCTAAAATGGGACTAGGTTATTATAAAATATTGACTATAAAACTGATAAAATATCGGCTTCCTATAATCTCAGTATCCTTAAGAAAACGTCTATTATCAAAGATAAAGTGAGTTTTAATTCATTATGAAATTTTCTATAAGGAGAAGTAACATGGTAAAAAAAAATAAAGTATTTTGCTTGAATTTTAAAAAAATGGATATTAATGATGTTCTATCGAAAAAAATATTTACGTATACTCTATTTCTAATGCTTTTCTTGACAACATCTACCTTTAATTGGTCTCAAAGATTTCAAGAAGGAGTTCGACTGCTACAGTTTATACGAATATATCTGAGCTTTTTAATAATTATATTCTCGCTCCTTGTAAAACGTTTTCGGCTTAATGAATGCGTCATTTATAGCATCATAGTTATGTTTTTCCTATTACACTCTTTTTTTAGAGAGTATCGTTGGGAAAATTTTTATTTTTTATCTATTGCTTTGTTAGTCAAAGACCAAAAAGTAGAATGGATTTTGGATAGAATATTTAAAGTCTTTTCATTAAATTTTCTCTCTATTTTAATACTTCATTTTTTAGGAATTATTTCGCCTGTTACTGTAATGAGGGCAAATGGAACTCTTCGCTCTTCCTTAGGATTTTGGCATCCAAACACTACAGGTGGTATGATTTTAATTATTTTTATAGTATATCTTTTGAAGAAAAAAAACAAGCCATCTTTTTTAGTTCTCTCTTCTTTTGTTCTAATATTTTTTCTGCTTAATATCTTTCTTGACTCGCGTACTGGACTCATAGGAATAATTCTAATTATATTTGGTATTATTTTTTTGAGAATCTCAGAAAAACTAACTCCTTCAAGTCCCTTATTAAAACCTACGTTTCAAAGTAGACTAATATTTATTTTACCTTTTCTTTTTTTATTTAGTTCTCTTTTTATCTCGCTTCTATTTACTAGGGAGAGTATATTTTTTCTTCATTTAAATCGGTTATTAACTGGTCGAATTGATTTAGGTCATTTTTATTTAAATGAATATCCGATAACATTATGGGGAATTCCTATTTTTGAAAATGCAGGTGATCAAAATAGTATTAATCAAATAGGTTTTAGATTTCTAGATAATGCATTTTTATTTAGCCTTCTTTCTCTAGGAATATTATTTACATTTCTAAGGATAATTTTAATTTATTTGATTAGTAAATATTTGTTGTTAAGGGGGCATAAATATATTATAGTTATTTTAATAGGATTTTTATTCTTTGGGTTTATGGAACGTCTAATCTGGATTCCTGCGTTTAATATATTTTTTATATTAGGGGGATTGTTATTGGATCGTAGCAACGCCATTCAGAAAGAGGTACATTCATGACACGGACGGATAATTCAATAAGAAATGTAAAATATGCTTTTATCGGTCAACTTTTAACCATGATTTTGACTTTTGTTTCACGGAGAATTTTTTTAGATGTTTTAGGTGAACAATTTTTAGGTTTAAATAGTTTACTTACTTCTATTATAAATATGCTTAGTCTTGCCGAATTAGGAATCGGAGCTTCGATAATTTATAGTTTGTATAAACCGTTAGCAGAAAATGATTATGATAAAATTAAATCACTCATGTTTTTTTTTAAAAAAGCATATTATATTATTGGATTCATTATTGCAACAATAGGATTACTGCTCATCCCATTTTTAAGACTTATAATTCGAGAATTTCCTTCCGAAATAAATCTTTATCTAGTATATTTTCTGTTTTTAATTAATTCGGTAGGGAGTTATTTTTTTGTATACAAACAATCATTATTAAGTGCAGATCAAAAAGAATATATCAATACGAATGTTCGAACGCTATTTTTGGTCATTTTAAACTTTTTCCAAATTATTTCTTTGTTGTTAACAAGAAATTATATTTTGTTTTTATTTCTTCAAATATTAAGTACTTTTGGGATTAATATTGTTTTATCATTACGAGTAGATAAACTCTATCCATACCTTAAAGCGAAAAAATGGAGTAAAATTTCAGATAGTGATTCTGCCTTGATTAAGAAAAACGTTAAAGCTTTATTAATGCATCGTTTAGGTGGTTTTGTTGTTAACAGTACTGATCCCTTATTAATCGGAATATTATTGAATCTAGTTGTAGTTGCCCAATATGGTAATTATTTAATGATTATTAATGGATTAATACTCATTTTTTCTGTGATATTCCAGTCACTAAGAGGGAGTTTAGGTAACTTAGGTGCAACAGCAAATAAAAACCAAATTTATCAAAATTTTAAAAAACTTAATTTTATAGGATTTTGGATTTATTCATTTTCTTCCATTTGTTTGTATATACTTATGACCCCTTTTGTTAGGTTATGGTTGGGAGAAGAGATGACCCTTTCTCCTCCAATAGTAATAATAATCATAATTAATTATTATTTAAGAGGAATGCGACAAAGTACATTGACATTTAGAGATTCATTAGGTATTTTTTGGTATGATCGCCATAAACCAGCAATAGAAGCTTTCATTAATATAACTTTCTCTATATTTTTGGGAATTCATTTTGGTTTGTTAGGTATATTGCTAGGAACTCTAATAAGTACAATTACTACTAGCTTTTGGGTAGAGCCATATGTATTATTTAAATATGGATTTGAAAAGAATGTTATGGATTTTTTTAAAGACTATTTAATCTATACTACAATTGGTATTTTAGCGCTCATTGGGACATATTCTATTACTCGATTTCTTCCAAATAAAGGATTATTTGATTTTATTGTTATCACTATTATAACATGCTTCGTGAGTAACTTTATTTTGATACTGTTCTTTCATAGAAGAAAAGAGTTTAAGAGTGTTTTTCATATTTTTAAAAATAGAATGTTCAAACTTAAGCAATAGTCAAAATAAGTTTATTTTTATGAGGATCTGTAACTAAATCTTAGTAACTCAACTTTCGCATCACAAAACGTGGGCCGAGACCGTATAACTCTCGCCCGAAGGCCGATTTAAGTCCCCTTCTTGACACTCTGCGGGGCATCAA
>WRGF01000199.1 GCA_009787345.1 Turicibacter sp. | reverse complement strand
TTTCCCCTCACGTTCTTTCATGGCGGCTTGCAAGGAGCGAAGCCGGATGCGGGCCGCCCCTAAGTTGCTCCCCTCATCAATTTTAAGGGAGGTGTAGATTTTGGAGTGGCTGGCCAAAATTTCTTGCACCTGTTCGGCGGTGACCGCATCCAGCCCGCAGCCAAAGGAATTGAGCTGGACCAGTTCCAAGTCATCACGGGTCGCCACAAAATGGGCGGCGCCATATAAGCGGGTGTGATAAACCCATTGGTCGAGCACCCTCAGGGGACGCTTGATATTGCCTAAGTGGCTGATGGAATCTTCCGTCAGCACCGCCATCCCCAAAGCATTGATCATCTCCGGGATACCGTGGTTGATGTGGGAATCCATATGGTAAGGCCGCCCCGCCAAGACGATGCCCTTTATGCCATGTTCCTCTAAGTAGGCTAGGGTCTGCTCGCCCATTAGCCGGACTTCTTGCCGGAATTTTTCTTGCTCACGGGCAGCCAGATCCACACAGGTGGCAATCTCTTGCTTTAAAATGCCAAAGGCCCGGAATTCCTCGTATAGCCGCTGCTTTAATTTGGGGAGGTCCGTAAATGGCAGGAACGGGTTCAGATACAGGGTATTTCCCAGTTCCATGTTGTTTCTGATGACCTCCGGGTACGAGGTGACTACCGGGCAGTTGAAATGGTTGTTGGCCCCCGCATCTTCTTTTGGGCTGTAAATCAGGGACGGGTAAAAAATGACAGGCACCCCTTTTTCCAAGAGGTCCGCTATATGCCCATGGACCAGTTTCGCTGGGTAACATGCCGACTCGGACGGAATGCTCTCCATCCCTTTTTCGTAACCGGGCTTGGACGATGGCTCAGATAGCACCACTTCGAAACCCAATCCCCCAAAAAAGGTTGCCCAAAATGGGTAATTTTCGTATAGATTGAGCACCCGCGGGATACCGATTTTTCCCCTGCGGGGGTTGCTAGCCACCGGGTAGTCAAAAATACGTTTTTGTTTCCAGTCCATCAGGTTAGGGTGGGACTGGATGGATTTCCCCATGCCCGCCCCCCGCTCGCAGCGGTTTCCTGAAACGTAACGGCCGCCATCCCCGAAACGGTGGACGGTCATGAGGCATTGGTTATGGCACAGCTTGCAACGGGCGGAGCCGGACTTTGCCGAAAAATCTTCCAAGGCGTTTAAACCAAGTAGGGTGGAAGCAGCCCCGCTGAAATTTTCCCGGGAAATAAGGGCCGCCCCGAAGGCCCCCATGATCCCTGCAATGTCGGGGCGGATGACTTCCTGGCCCACGGATAGCTCGAATGCCCGAAGGACGGCATCGTTATAAAACGTCCCGCCCTGGACGACGATTTTTTGGCCAAGGTCTTTTGGGTTCCTGATTTTAATGACTTTGTAAAGGGCATTTTGCACTACGGAGTAGGACAGCCCTGCGGCGATATCGCCGATGGCAGCCCCTTCTTTTTGGGCTTGCTTCACCCTGGAGTTCATGAATACCGTGCAGCGCGAACCCAGGTCAACTGGGTTTTGGGACTGGCAGGCGGCTTCCACGAACTCGCCGATTTTTAGGTTCATGGACTTGGCGAAGGTGTCTAGGAAAGAGCCGCACCCCGCGGAACAAGCCTCATTGAGCATGATGCTGGAGATGCTGCTATCTGTCACTTTCAAGCACTTCATGTCCTGCCCGCCAATGTCCAGGATAAATTCCACCCCCGGCAAAAAGAAGTTGGCTGCCTTGTAGTGGGCGACGGTTTCAATTTCCCCGGCGTCGATTTTGAGGGCGGCTTTCAACAGGGCTTCCCCATAGCCGGTCACCGCCGATTGGGCGATTTTAACGGTTGGGGGGATTTTTTTATACAGGTCTTTTAGCACCTTCAACGTGGAATGAAGGGGGCTTCCTTCGTTGCTGCCATAGTGGCTATAAAGGAGTTGGCCAGCTTCACCGATGAGGGCAACTTTGGTGGTCGTGGAACCGGCGTCAATCCCTAAAAAGGCATTTCCCATGTATTGGGACAAGTCCTCCCTAGCGACCGTTTCCAAGGAATGGCGGGCTTTAAAAGCAGTCCTTTCCGGCTCGTTTTTGAAAAGGGCTGGCAAGCGGGTCAAATCTTCTACCCGGCTCGTGTCGCTGCCCTTTACCCGCTTCAAAAATTCCGATAGGGAGAGAGGCTCCCCGGCAGCAGTGATGGCGGCACCCATGGCGATGAACAGCTGGGAGTTTTCCGGGAAAATAACTTGCCCTGGCAACAAATCCAACGTTTCGATAAATCGGTTCCTAAGTTCGGGAAGGAAGTGGAGGGGGCCGCCTAAAAAGGCGATGTTGCCCCGGATGGGACGGCCGCAGGAAAGCCCGCTGATGGTCTGGACCACCACTGCCTGAAGGATGGAAACCGCCACATCCTCCTTGGAAACCCCTTCATTGAGGAGGGGCTGGACGTCGGTTTTGGCAAAGACCCCGCACCTGGCGGCGATGGGATAAATTTCCTTATGATTTTTCGCCAACTCGTTTAGCCCCGTGGCATCGGTTTGCAGGAGGCTTGCCATCTGGTCGATGAAGGCCCCCGTCCCCCCGGCACAGGTCCCGTTCATGCGCTGCTCTACCCCATTTGTCAGGTAAATGATTTTGGCATCTTCACCGCCCAGCTCGATGGCTGCGTCCACCTCTGGGAATTTGGCTTTGAGGATTTTCGTGGTGGCAACCACTTCTTGGACAAAGCCCACCCCAAGGCAGCCCGTCAGGCCCATCCCCGCCGAACCGGTCATGTTGATGGCAACTTCAAGGTCCCCCACGGCTTCAAGGGCTTCCCCTAAGACCGTTTCCAATGTGAGGGGGATATTAGCATAATGCCGCACATATTTCCCAAATATGATGTCCTGCTCCTCGTTTAAGACGACAACTTTCAGCGTGGTGGAACCGATGTCGATCCCCATTTGACAACCCGTCATTTCAAAACCCCATTTCAAACATACTTAGAATTATTTTCACCCAAACAGGCGCCAACTATTATATGGGAAGCAAAAAACCAGGAACTTTTTTGCCGGATTTTCCATTTAGGGATAGTTTATGCCAATAGCCTGGAGGATAGACGCAGGATTTCAAGTTCTATGGCGGGAAAATGCGACATATAATTAATTTATCACATGAGGGGAGCGATGTTCGTGGGTGTTTTTAGGAACCGTTATAGCCTGGGCATTCTCATGGCGTTGATGATAAATTTCGTGGTGGAAGCTTTTAGCCGCCATTCCATAAGGGCAGCCCTTTTTTTTATGTGGCAAAGCCCTGCCATTTTTTTATATAATGCCTTGTTGATACTGGCGACGCTGTGCTTGGTGCTGCTGGTTAAGCGAAAAGTTGCCATGCTGACGTTTTTGACCCTGTTTTGGGGAAGCCTTGGGGCAGTCAACAGCCTTATTTTGGCACACCGGGTCACCCCCCTGACATTTCAGGACATTTTAGTGGTTTTCGACATCATCACCATCGTGCCCCGCTACTTTACCATCCCTCAGGTCACGTTTTTGGCAGTGGCCGTCATCACGTTGCTGGCGGGCTTGTTCCTGGTGATTAAGAAAGCACCACTAGATACTGCCCGTTCCAATTACCGAAGGGGTTTTAGCATCCTGTCCGCCATGGCTTTGTCACTGGTGGTTTTGACCCAGCTGGCCCATGGAAGCGGGCTGCTTCCCCGGCATTTTGGCAACTTGGCACAGGCCTATCAGGATTACGGGTTTGCGTATGCGTTTTCCACCTCGATTTTCAGCGTCGGCATCCCGAAGCCCGCAGGTTATGGGGAAGCAGCTGTTGCCAGCTTGGGCGGCCCCCTTGAAGGGGAGGATGGCAGTTTCTTGGAGGGGGTATTGGAAAACGGGGGCGAGTTTCCCAACATCATCATGGTGCAGCTGGAATCCTTTTTTGACCCCGAATACCTCGAAGGGGTGGAATTTTCCCAAGACCCCATCCCTAATTTTCGGGCGCTGAGGGACGGGTTCAGCTCGGGATTCTTAACCGTTCCTGTGGTGGGGGCGGGGACCGTCAACACGGAGTTTGAGGTGCTGACCGGGATGTCCATCCAGTTTTTTGGACCAGGGGAAATCCCTTACAAGACTGTCCTTGGCCATACCCCGGTGGAAAGCCTGCCCCATAATTTGCGTCCCCTTGGGTATACTTCCCATGCCATCCACAACAACACGGGGACTTTTTACAACCGCCATAACGTGTTCAGTTCCATGGGGTTTGATACCTTTACTTCCTCCGAATTCATGGACATTGGGGAAGTCACGGAAATTGGTTGGCCTACGGACCGCCTATTAGTCGACCCCATTTTTTCAGCATTAAATGCCACGGAAGGTCCGGATTTTTTATTTGTCATTAGCGTGCAAAGCCATGGGGATTACCCGTCTTCCTACGAACTTGAGCCCACTGTTCGGGCAACGGGATTTGCAGACCCTAACCGGCAGCAGGCTTTTGAATTTTACCTGAGCATGATCCATGAGGTGGATGTCTTTATTGGGGAACTGGTGGGGCGCTCGGAGGAATTTCCCGAGGATACGGTGCTGGTTTTATATGGGGACCATTTACCCACTTTTTACTTTCAGGCCAGCGACCTTGCCAACCATGACATTTACCAAACGGAGTTCGTCATGTGGAACAATTTCGGGCTGCCCAATGTGGACCAGGATTTGTATGCCTACCAGTTAAGCTCTTTCATTTTAAGGCGCTTGGGCATTCACCATGGAACCCTGCCAAATTTCCACCGGGATTACAAAGATGGCCCCGATTATTTGGAGCAGTTTAAATTACTCCAATATGATATGCTTTATGGCCAACGCTACCTCTATGGCACCCACGCCCCCCCCACTTTCTCCGATCTTCAAATGGGAATTTTGCCGATAACGGTGAGTGGAGTTTATAACGATAGGGACGGGAACCTGATTGTCACGGGGGAAAACTTCACCCAGGCCAGCCGGATTTTCATTGATGGGCACCGCTATGATACGGAATTTTTAAGCCCGGCGGAGCTTATGCTAAAAGACCGTGAAATTGGCGAAGGGGAAACCCTGGTTGTGAAGCAGGTGAATGCTTTTGGCAAGGTACTTAGTGTAGCAAAAGAGGCTAATCCCTAAAAGCGTGGGATTAGCCTCTTTTGTGTATTGATCCCCTTGGTTAACTCAGCCTGATTTCCTTCGTAGCTGCCCGATTCACGAAGGTTTCATCATGCTCAATAAATATTAGGGTCGGCTGAAAAGTGGCCACAGCTTCCTCAATCGCTTGCCTAGTCAAAATATCCAAACCATTCAGCGGCTCGTCCCAGATTAGCAGATGGGAGGGGCTATAAAGGCTGAATGCCAGATCGACTTTTTTCAGTTCGCCCAGGCTGAACGTCGATAAATCCCGTTCAAAAATCTCCCGGTGGCAGCAAAATGCCCCTAAAATATTTCGGAACCGGCTTTCGTCCATGGCTTTTCCTTGCAAAATCTCACGGAGCATTCCCCTGTCATAACTCGGGAACTGGGGGACGTAGGCAATTTCAACCCGGTTATCAAAATTGACCAGCCCGCTGATTGGCACAATTTCACCTAACAGGGCTTTCACTAAGGTTGATTTCCCGCTGCCATTGGCACCCGTTATGGCCAGGCGCTCCCCCACCTCCAGATTAAAGGACAGATTACTGATAATGGCTTTCCCTTCATAGCCGGCAAACAGGTTACTTACTTGAAGCAACACCCTCGGAGATTTGCCTTGGGTGATTTTAAGTTTGGGAACCTGTTCTTGATATTTAATCAGGGACTGCTTTTCCTCCAGTTGGTTTTTCATCCGGTTTTCAATGTGGAGGGCACGTTTCATGCTGCGGCGGGCCTCGGCGCTGACAAAACCCTTGTCGCCAGAACCGTTCACAGTACTTTCCTTCGACTGGGCCCATTCCCGTTTTTGGCGGTAAGCAGTTTCCAAACGGTTTACTTCTTTTTGGGCTTTCAATCGTTGTTTATCCTCGAATTCCTGCCGTAGGCGATAATCTTCTTCGTAAGCCTCGAAGCCACCTTTTATAACCGTCACTCCCGTCTTTTCCAAGGCAATGGTATGGTCTGAGCAGCGGTTCAAAAATTCCCGGTGATGGCTGACCACCAAAAAGCCCTCTTTTTGGGACAGGTAATCCCCCAGCACCCGGATGCCCTCTTGATCCAGATGGTTGGTCGGCTCGTCCAGTAAGGTAAACGTACCCGGTTTCAAAAACAGCATTAAAATCTGGATTTTCGTCTGCTCCCCTCCGCTCAACGTTTCAAATTTCTGGGATAGCACCGCAGGATTGACCCCAAGCCCTGCGCATTCTTTTTGTACCCTCGCCTCAAAGCCATACCCATCCATTTCCAAGTAAATTTCCAAGGCATTGTAATAATTTTCCTCAGTTTCTTCCCCCCGTAAATATGCTTCCATCACCCGCTCGCATGTTTGAAATGGCCCCCCATGGGCTTTCAACAACTCCATAACGATTAAGTTAGGGGTTTGGATTGACAGGGGAAACAGTGAGGTGTCAACATCCTTCGTAAGCGTTCCTCGGCTAAGTGCTAAATCCCCATGGATTAGCCGTAAAAGTGTCGATTTCCCCTTGCCGTTTCGGGCTACAATCGCACTTTTCCAAGCGGTGTCAAGGTCTAAATCCAGCCCCTCAAACACCATAAAATCAGTATCGGGATAATGGAAATCCCCTTTTATCAGTTGTATCTTTGGCATCAAGCATCACTTCCTTTTCGCTTTAATGCCCCTTTTTTGCTCCCTATTATTGAAAAATCCCGAAAAAATCATGCGAAAAAGCCGCAAACAATCCGTCTGCGGCCGTGGCTGATTCCGTCGCTTAAAAGGAATCAGCACAAATTCGGGTACGGGATGAATGTTTTCTTAACAAGGGAAGGCATACCAAAAAGAGGCACTTTCGTACCGGTTCTGTCCCAAAAATCGTTCCCAAAGGAAAAATTCCAGCAAAACGCCACCGGTCATTATCTTCCGAATTTCAATTGTTAAGAAAATTTATACATCCTGCCACCCCTTCCTAGTTATGAACATTATAGCATGGTTTCCCCGAATGTCAATCCCTTTCCTGGATTTACTATAACATGGCGCATTTTGACCCGTTCTATACAGCATTTGGAATGAAGATAAAACATTCCCATTCACAAAAATACACTTAACAAACGTTTTCTCAACATATCATTAAAAATTGTACCGGTTATTTCCGTCCGTTATGGGGTATAATAAGTTTAACCACTTGAAAGGTGCTGATGCCATGAAACGCTATGTCAAAGAAGAAATCGCCAATGCAGTGACCCATGGGGTTGGGTTCTTGCTCAGTATTGCCGGGCTCGTCCTCCTCATCTTAAGGACTGTCGGCCGGGGACCCCTTGCCATGGCCAGTGTCGTCATTTTTGGGTCCAGCATGATCTTGCTCTATTTGTGCTCCACCATGCTCCATAGCTTTTTTTTCCTGAAGGCCAAGCGGGTCTTTACTATTTTGGACCATTCCGCCATCTACATCCTCATCGCCGGGACCTACACCCCCTTCCTCCTGCTGACCTTAGAGGGAGGCCCCCTCGGATGGACGCTTTTTGGCATCGTATGGGCCATCGCCATTGCCGGCGTGGTTTTCAAATCCATCTTCGCTGACCGTTTCAACGTGGTGTCCACCATCGGCTATCTGGCCATGGGCTGGCTCATCCTGTTTGCCATCGGGCCCCTTTTCCACAACCTTGCCACCTGGGGCTTCGTCTTATTGATGGGGGGCGGCGTACTATATTCCACCGGCACCATTTTTTACCTCTGGGAAAAGCTCCCTTTCAGCCACGCCATCTGGCACCTGTTCGTCATGGCCGGGAGCGCCTGCATGTTCTTTTCCGTTTTGTTTTTTGCCTAGGATAAATGCTATGCGGCCAAATTCAGGCCGCTTTAACCCCGCCATTAAGATAACAATTATTTGCCTGTTTGAACTTTTGCCTTTCACAAGCCTATGGGAAATGATATAATAAGGGGAAGCTAATTTTGCAAGATGCAACCCAGTCCCGCAAGCCACGCCATGGAAAACGGGCTTGTTGCACCTTTTTATAGGAGGAGATTGAACATGAAACTTAAACACCTAGTTGCCGGCATAATAGCCGCCTTTACGTTAGGGGCCGCGCCTTTGGCCCAGGCATCAGGCACACAGACCGCTGCGCCTGTCGATGAATTATGGGGCAATCCCATCATGGCATTTGGTTCTTCCTTATCGGATACCCAGTTCCAGGAAATGCTCCACACTTTCCAAGTAACCGAAGATGAAGTGGATTTAGTCAATGTGATGGGGACAGACGTGGTCCGCCTCCTCGGTGTTGGAAACCCTAACGTCCAGATGTTTTCCTCAGCCCTTATCCGTGGCGGGGAGCGGGGTTCCGGGATTGTCGTCAATATCCTGACCCCTGAAAACATCACCCGGGTCACCCGCAACCAGTATGCCAATGCCATGATCACAGCTGGTGTCAGCGATGCCATCGTAGATGTTGCCGCCCCGTTCCCGGTAACAGGGGAATCAGCACTTGCCGGCATCTTCAAAGCCTATGAGGACCGCGGCATCGAACTGGAGCAAGACCGGATGGCGGTTGCCCAGGAAGAACTTGAAACGACAACCCGGATTGCCGAGGATTATGCCGGACACGAGGATTTTGAATCGGAAAACCTGGACCATGCCCTGATCGACATCAAGTCCACTTTGGCTGAAATCAAAGAAAGCACCGGCAGCATAGCCAGCGAAGAAGAAGTCGCAGCCGTCGTCCAGGCAGCCCTTGCCGACAACCGCCTTTCAGACATTATTTCCGCTGAAAATGTCCAACGCCTGGTTAACCTCGCCAACCGCTACCAAAACACCAGCGCCATCACCTCAGACCAGGTCCGCGAACAACTCCAAAACCTGGCTGAAAACGTAGTAAGCGGCTGGGAAACCCTCCATAACGCTGCCCGGGATTCCGGGATTTTAGAACAAGTGGGCAACTTCTTTAGGAGCCTGTTTGATATGGTCCGTGGATTCTTCGAATAATGATGGATGGCAATCAGCCTGGAAACACGCCAGTCTGATTGCCATTTTTTTGCGTTTGCCCTTTATTGCATTTTCCCCTCTTTTTCGCATAGGATTAACCAACAGGCTGCCCTCTTGCCTGATAAGGGAGGTTTCAATGATGGACACCGCTAAACTGTTTAACCGGGATTATTCCTTCGTCGTTGCCGGGCAGGTCGTTTCCCTGTTGGGTTCAGCTGTCCTCCGTTTTGCACTGGATTTGTACGTCCTGGACTTGACCGGGTCACCCGGGATTTTCGGGCTGATGCTTGCCCTGTCGACGATTCCCACCGTGTTGTTCACCCCCTTGGGTGGCTCCATCGCCGACCGGTTCAACCGCCGCAATTTAATGGTCATCTTTGATTTTGGCAGCGGTTTGGTGGTTTTGGCCCTGTTGTTTTTCCTTCGCGGCGGACTCGGCACGGTGCCGGTCATCGGGATTGCCCTGGCCCTCTTGACCATTATCAGCTCCATGTACCAGCCCACCGTCCAGTCCAGCACCCCGTTTTTAGCCAGTGACAAAAATTTAGATAACGCTAATGGCATCGTCGCAGGTGTGGGGGCCCTTTCCGGTATGCTCGGCCCCGTCCTTGGAGGGCTCCTTTACAGCCTCATCGGCCTTCAGCCCCTCATCACCGCTAGCGCTATCGCTTTCATCCTATCTGCGATACTGGAAATGTTCATCTGGATTCCCTTTTCCAAACAGCCAACCAACAAAGGGATGGCCGCTACTATCGCTGGTGATATGCTAACCGGCGGGCGCTATATGCTGAAAGAAAATCCACTCATCGCCAAAGTGCTGGTATTGGCTGCCGGGATTAATTTCATCATGGTCCCCGTATTTTTGGTGGGGCTGCCCTTTATTTTGCGGATTATTTTAAATAGCAGCGAAAGGCAATACGGCCTTGGCATGGGGATCATGGAATTTTCCACCTTGCTAGGGGCGGTACTGGCAGGCACACTGACCAAAAAATTAAGTATCCCCGCCCTTTACCGCCCCATCTTTCTTTGCGGGCTGTTTTTACTGCCGATGGCCCTCGCCCTTCACCCCGCACTTGGTTTCTGGCAAGCATTCAGCATCCTGTTGGGATTCACCGCCCTTATTTCCATCACCGCAACCGCCATCAGCATTTTTGTCATAACCGCCATCCAAAAACAAACGCCCACAGAGCTCCAGGGCAAGATTATGGGCATTATCATCGCCATCAGCAGTTCAATTGCACCTTTGGGAGTTGCTATTTACGGCCTATTATTTGAAACGTTCAGCAATAGCTCCCACATCCCTATCCTGATTGCTTCGTTATTAGTCTTTGCCCTTGGCCTCCTAAGCAGGCACATCCTTAAAAATCACTAAAAGGATAGCTGGCATTTTTGTGCCGGCTATCCTTTTTGGATGGGGATTTACCCTGCATTCAGGGTGGAATTGATTTTAGTCATGAGCAAGTCGAGGGCGACCGTATTGGTCTTTCCCTCCGGGACGATGATGTCCGCATGCTTTTTGGAAGGTTCGATGAATTGCTCATGCATGGGCTTGACCGATTCCATGTACTGGGTGACAACAGAGTCCAGGCTTCGCCCCCGTTCCTCGGTATCCCGGAGCAAGCGGCGGATAAAGCGGATGTCATCATCGCTTTTGACAAACACTTTAATGTCCAACAGTTCCCGGATATCCGCATCTTCCAAAACGAAAAGCCCTTCCACGATAATGATTTTTGTGGGACGGATGGTTTCCGTCTTGGATGAACGGGTATGGTTAGCATAATCATAAAGGGGCTTTTGGATGTCCTCGCCCTTTATCAAGTCCTTCAAATGCTGGACCAAAAGAGCATTATCCATGGAAAGTGGATGGTCGTAATTGGTCTTGACCCGTTCCTCCATGGTCATATGGCTTTGGTCGTTATAATAATCATCCTGGCGGAGCAGGGTGATGGTTTGCTGGGAAAAAGTTTCCACCAATATTTTCGATACGCTGGTCTTGCCGGAAGCCGAGCCACCGGCAACCCCAATAATCAATGGTTTATCCATAGTCGCCCATCCTCTCGCTGTCAAATTGATTGGTTAACCCGTATGCTTTCGCATCATATCGTAAGGGTTCACCTTAAAAGGCACCTTGAATTTGACGATTTGCTTAGGGTGCCTTGCGGCATCGAGCTTCGTACCTTCTTCGTCCGTCAGCCCCGCTACATTTGTGGTGCGTGTGCTGATGTGGGGACCAAAAAATTCAACCAGTTCCCCCGCCTTGAAGTGGTTCCGCTGCTCGATCAGGGCTTCGCCGGTTTCCTCATCATAATCAAGCACAAGCCCAATAAAGTCCTGGGTCGGGTGCTCGTCCCGGTTGCCATACATCTGCTCCTCATGGGAAGGGATCCCTTCAAAGAATGCAGGCGCTGCCTCGCGGTTGGCGCATTTGGCAAGTTCCCTTTGCAAATCCTCGTCAAAGACAAAGTTATCCGGATCCTCGCAGTACATATCAATCAATTTGCGGTAAGTGCTCACCACCGTTGCGATGTAATGGATGGATTTCATCCGGCCTTCGATTTTCAGGGAATCAATGCCCAGTTCAATCATCTCAGGGACCGAACGCAAAAGGTTCAGGTCTTTTGGGCTCATGGCAAACTGTGGGGCCTCTTCGCTGTAAACTTTTTGGTCCTCATGGACCAGGTCATATTCCCAGCGGCAGGACTGGCAGCAGCCGCCGCGGTTTGAGTCCCGTGCGGTCATATGGTTGGATAATGTACAGCGCCCGGAGTAAGCAATGCACATGGCCCCATGGATGAAGGCCTCGATTTCCACATCGGTTTTTTCCATGATTTCACTGATTTCTTCCTTGGTGGTCTCCCGTGCCAAAACGACCCGGTGCAAACCTTCTTGCTCCCAATAACGCACCGCCATGTAGTTCATGGTGGACTGCTGGGTGCTCAAATGGACCTCGACGTTGGGTGCGACCCGCTTGCAGGTTTCAATGATGAGGGGGTCGGCAACGATGATTCCTGTGACCCCGATTTTACCAAGCGCCCTCAAGTATTCCTCAAGCCCATCCATGTTTTCGTTGTGGGCAATGATATTGGTGGTAATGTAGATTTTTGCCCCATACCCTGTCGCAAACTGGACGGCTTCTTCCATTTCCTCAAGGGAGAAGTTTTTGGCATTGGAGCGGAGCCCAAACTCCTGCCCACCGATAAAGACGGCATCCGCCCCATAGCGTACTGCAATTTTTAATTTTTCCAATGAACCTGCTGGAGCCAAAAGCTCCGGCTTTTTTATAATGACCCGTTTGCCATCGACGATGGCCGATACCGGTTTTCTTGCCATTTCATCCACCACCTATAACTTGTCTAATCAATGATTCAATTTTTTTCGGCAAAAAATGCCGACACCAGATAACATCTTACCATAGTGTCGGCATTTCGTCTATTATTTATCATGGGAAATTCTGAGAAAATGACAACTTTTAACGTTTTCACAATCCCCCAGCAGGTTTTTGGGTTATAAAATAACCGTCCCAAATGTGTCAGGCGCGATGTTTAAGGCATTTCCCTCATCGGTGTCGATGTGCATGGTCAAATCAAAGGTGGGGTCAGCTGAAATGACGACATGGCTGAGGGTTGCCCCCCGTTCGCCTGGTATGGCAACCAACACTTCATCCCCGGTTTTAAGGCCATGGGCCTCTGCCAGCGCCGTAGACATATGGATGTGCCGCTTGGCGATGATAGCGCCTTCTGAAAGGTCAAGTTCCCCTTTAGGCCCTTTAAGGCGGATAGGCGCTGAACCGGTTAGGTTCCCTGACATGCGGACGACGGGCCTGACCCCAAGCTTCCGGGCATCGGTAATGGCCATTTCAACTTGGGTTTTTTTGCGCAGGGGGGTCAGGATGCTGAACATGGCGGAGGATTTTTCTCCTATGACCTCGACCCGCTCCACCGTCACAAAATATCCCTTTTGAGACAGCTCCCTTTTGGCGGTCAATTCATAGCCCTCCCCGAACAGGGCCTCCACATGCTCTTGGCATAAATGAAGGTGCCGGGCTGATACTTCGATAGGTACTTCAATGGATGGCATCATTTATCCCTCTTTACTGTGTTACTTTAATTGTACGTTTTAGGAAGCACATTTTTTAGCATGACTTCCCGGACAGAACTGGCAAGGGCAAAAAGCTCGAATTCACCCGGATATATGAAGAGCGGTGCTAAGAACTTGACCCTTGAGGAAATGGCTTCGCAGAAATCCTTGGAATAAGCGAGGCCGCCCGTTAGGACAATGCCCTGCACCTCACCGCTAAGGGCTGCTGCCATGGCGCCGATTTGCTTGGCAACCTGATACGCCATGGCATCGAATACCTCCTTGGCAAAGGTATCCCCTTCAGAAATCTTGGCTTCGATTGCCCTTAGGTCATTGGTGCCAAAATAAGCAATGAGCCCGCCCTTTTTAGAGGTCAGGTCCTTGATGTCTTGATAGCTATAGCCTTTTTGGAAGATGAGCTCGGCGATTTGAAGGGGGGCGATGGTGCCAATGCGCTCAGGGGAAAACGGCCCTTCCCCGCAAATGGCGTTATTGACATCCACTGCCCGCCCTTTTTCATGGGCCGCTACGCTGATGCCGCCGCCCAGATGGGCAACGATCAGATTAAGGGCTTCATAAGGCTTGCCAATCTCAAGGGATGCCTGCCGGGCTACGGCTTTTTGGTTGAGGGCATGAAAGATGGAGGCGCGCTTTACGTCAGGCGTCCCCGTCAGACGGGCCACATCGGACAATTCGTCCACCACCACTGGGTCGACCACAAAAGCCGGTATGCTGTACTTCATTTTCAGGTCATATCCGATCAGCCCTGCCAGGCAGGAGGCGTGAAGGGCAGCACGGGAGCTTTTCAGGTCGTCTACCATCGCTTCGTTGATTTCATAAGTGCCGCTTTCAATGGGCTTGATGATGCCGCCCCGGGCCGCCACCGCATCCATTTCCTCAAAGGCATAGCCGTGTTTGGATAAAGCAACAGCCATAGCCTTGAAACGGAAATCCTTTTGGGCCGGGATGCTTCCATGGGCCAAAAGTTCAGATGCCGTATGGCGGATGGTTTCCTCTAAGATCATGCCCTCATCTTTAAACAAGGCAATTTTGGTGGAGGTGGATCCTGGATTGATGACAAGGATATTCATGGTGCTGGCCTCCGATCCTTATAATGGCATTAGGCTATTGCTGCCTGGCGGCCAAGTTCCATGGCCTTTAAGTTGGATTCAATCAAGTGGGCACGCTTGGCCCCAAATTTTTGCTCCATGGTCTGCTTCATGTCATCCATGGTGTAAAGTTTGGTCATTTCAAGGACTGCGCCTAAAATCGGCATGTTGACCGCTTTCGGCGATTCAACGCTGTTGGCAATGCCATTGCAACTGACTGCAACCAAAGTAACGTCATCCCGGGTTGGTGCATTTTTGATTAAATCGCTGTTATAGATGATGCAGCCCCCAGCCGGAACATTTTTGCCAAAGGTATCCAAGGAAGGCTGGTTCATAGCTACTAAAACATCCGGGGACTCGACTACGGGTGCCCCGATTTCCTCATCGGAGACAATGACGGAGCAGTTAGCCGCCCCGCCGCGCATTTCCGGGCCATAAGCTGGCATCCATGACACGTTCTTGCCTTTATTTAAGCCTGTTTCGGCAATAAGCTGCCCTGCAATGAGGACCCCTTGCCCACCGAAACCGGCGATTACCATTTTAAATTCCATTATTTTGCCCCTCCTTTGAACGCCCCAAGCGGGAATGTCGGGATCATGTTGTCTTTTAGCCAATGAAGGGATTCCTCAGCCGTCTTGTTCCAGTTGATCGGGCAGGTCGACAGCACTTCCACCATGGAGAAGCCACGGCCTTCGATTTGGCATTTGAACGCTTCTTTGATGGCATTCTTCGCTTTGATCATATGCTTGATGTCATGGACGCTGACCCGTGAAATATGGGCCGGCCCGTCAATTTGGGAAAGCATCTCGCTGACTTTGATGGGACCGGATTCGTTCATGGAAATCTTCCCGTCCTGGGTCGTCGTCGTCACCATGCCCGGAAGGCTTGTAGGGGCCATTTGGCCGCCGGTCATCCCGTAAATGGCATTGTTGACGAAAATAATGGTGATGTTTTCGTTTCGTGCTGCGACATGCACCGTTTCTGCCATCCCGATGGAAGCAAGGTCCCCATCCCCTTGATAGGTAAAGACCACCTTGTCGGGGTGCATGCGCTTAACTCCTGTAGCCACTGCGGGGGCCCGTCCGTGGGCGGATTCGATGCCATCGCAGTTGAAGTAATCATATGAAAGCACCGAGCAGCCAACGGAAGCCACGGCAATAGAGCGGTCCATGACACCCAGCTCCTCAAGGACTTCAGCCACTAAGCGGTGGATGATCCCGTGGGTACAGCCCGGGCAGTAGTGGGTTGCGGTATCCGCAAGCATTTCAGTTTTCGTAAAGTTTTTTGCCATAATTATTCACGCCCCGCTTTCTTGATTGCCTCGACCACCTGAGATGGCGACGGCATGATCCCGCCCATTTCCCCAACGAAGGAAATCGGCTTCGACCCTTCCATGGCTACTTTTACATCCAAAAGCATCTGCCCGGCGGACATTTCCACGACGATGACTTCCTTGCACCCTGAAGCAGCTTCTTTTAATTGGCTGTAAGGATAAGGCGATACGGTAATGGGGCGGAAAACCCCGACTTTATACCCAAGTTCCCGGGTAATCTTGGCAGCAGACTTGCAAATCCTTGCAGACGTCCCGTACGCCACTAGCACGATGTCGGCATCTTCGCAGGAATCGGCTTCAAACATCACTTCGTTTTTTGCAACCGCCTGGTATTTGCGTTGCAGCTTTTTATTATGGTCGTTCAACTCGTCTGGGTTTAGGAACAGGGATTTGACGATGGAGCGTTTCTCCTTTTTCGACCCGGGTTCGGCTTTGGTGCCGGTAACGGCCCAGACCTTGTCGAAATCGCTTCGGGTATCCATGGACTTCACCTCGCAAGGTTCCATCATCTGCCCGATAACGGCATCAGCCAAAATCATGGTAGGCATCCGGTAATAGTCGGCGCGGTCGAAAGCTTTTTGGGTCAGGTCGGCCGCTTCCTGAACGGACGCTGGGGCATAGACCAATAAGCTATAGTCCCCATGCCCGCCGCCTTTGGTCGCCTGGAAATAATCGGCCTGGGCCGGCTGGATCCCACCGAGCCCAGGGCCAGCCCTCATGATATTTACAATCAGCGCAGGCAATTCAGCACCTGCCAAAAAAGAAATCCCTTCCTGCTTCAAAGAAAGCCCTGGGCCTGAGGAACTGGTCATGACGCGGGCACCTGCACCCGATGCGCCAAAGACCATGTTGATGGCTGCCACTTCCGACTCTGCCTGTATGAAAACACCACCATCCTGTTTTGGCATCTCCACTGACATGTATTCGATCAATTCATTTTGCGGCGTAATCGGATAACCGAAAAACCCGCGGCACCCTGCTTGGATAGCGGCCTCGGCAATCGCAAAATTGCCCTTCATTAATTTCTTCACGACTCTCACCTCTTGGTTATTTTTTAAAATTTATTTATGCGGTTGTAATTGTGATGGCAACATCCGGGCACATCATGGCGCAGAAGGTACAGCCGATGCAGCTTGGTTGGTCAATGCATTCTGCTGGAAGGTAACCCTTGCTATTGATGCGGTCGACGATATTGATGGCCATAATATTTTTCGGGCATACAGACACGCATAGCCCACACCCTTTACAGGCTTCGTCATCTACAAATACAAATGCTTTTGCTTTGTTTGCCATTGTCTTCACTCCTTTGAACCGTTTTCACATATTTGGCCTTATTATGCGGCAATCCGGCTGCAAAAAAACCAGATCTATAGGAAAAAGGGCCAAATCCTTCAAATTGCCGTAACTAAGCAGCCACGCCAGATTTATTTGGATTTACCATAATAATCACACATCTTCCCCACAAATACAAGCCTTTTGCTTAGGAAAAACGTGAAAACAGCCCTATTTGAACATAAGCAAAAAAAGTGTTGATTTCGCATTCGACAGGTTTCAGGCCAATCCCCAAAATCCAAAAAACCCTCCCATCCCTTTTAGGGTCATAGGAGGGTGCCAAAGGCTTGTTATTGATGTTTGTATATGGATGGCTTATAGAAAAATCCCCGGTCCAGTTTTCGGTTAGGCGGCTGGATACCTTCCATTTTTTTGTAAAGCGCACGCCCCACCTGACCGTATTTCTCCCGGTCGTTTATAGCCAGGTCGATGGCCATGCGGTAAGCCGCCGCCGTGTTCAAACGGTATTCCCTCGATTTCAGGATACCATCGATACGCAGGGAATCCATCCCGCCATCTATGAGGTCGCCCAGATCATCAATCATGCAGATATCGCTGCCATTTAAAATATGGGTCCCTTGGGAATCTTCAAAAATCGGATAATACAAATCCCGTTCCGGGTCAAAAATCGTATAACCGTCCCCAATCGTTTGCAGGCTTGAAACAGCGTCGCCCTGGAACTTCATGTAATTGCCGATAAGTTCACGGCGGGAATGAAACATACTGACTGCCCCATGGACCAGCACTTCGATTTCACCTTTGGCTTCGGCTTTCGTTTGGAGCACGGCCTCTTTTTCAATTTCAGGTGCCAAGACTACCCGGTCGATCCCACGGGAAAACCAATAATTCGCTGTGAAGAAATTAGTCCCCATGGTTTCACTGCTCCACTGAAGGGAAAACTCCGGCACCACCTCTTTGGCAACCATGTACGCCCCAGGGTCTGAAAACCTCAGGCCGTCTACCGGCAGCCCTTTTAAGCTGATAAGGTAGTCTGTCAGCGGCTGGATAAGTTCATTGACGAAAACAGCGTTGATGGCAACGTACGCCTTCTTTTGGTGGGCATGGATGAGGTTTAAGGCTTCACTAAGTTCTTCCCGGGAAAAATTCCCTGCAAGCCGAAGCGCAAAACGCTCCTCCCCCAAGATAAAAGCATCCGCACCCGCTTCAATCAGGGGCAGTATTTCCGATAAGTCATGTGGCGTTACTAATAATTCTGGTTTTTTCATATCTTAACCCCGGCTTTCTTTTTACTGATGGCAATCCCGTCCCCAATTGGCAAAAGGAGGGTGTCGTAATGAGGATGACTAGCCAGCCATTCGTTATAAAGGCTTATTTTTTGGACCAGTTTCCGTAAATTTTTACTGGCAATCCCATCCTGTTCTAGCACCAATCCATGGAACAATAAATTATCGCTGATAATGATGCCATCTTCTTTTAAAATCGGCTCATACTTTTCAAAAAATTTTTGGTACTGGGCTTTGGCCGCATCGATAAAAATCACATCATAGGCTTCTTTTGGCAACTTCGCAAGGTCGATTTCCAATGCATCCCCTTTGATTAATGCTATTTGGCCCCCGACCGCTGAACCCTTCAAGAATCCCGTGGCTTTTTCGTAAGTGGCTTCGTCGCGTTCGATGGTCGTCACAAAAACCCCTGGTAGATGCCTGGCCATCATCAGGGACGAGTAGCCAATGGCAGAGCCAATTTCAAGGATGTCAACAGGGTTTTTAATGCGCAAAAGCTGAAGCAATAGCTCAAGCCCCTGTTCTTCAATGATTGGCACGCCATTGTCTTTGGCATAAGCCTTCATTTCAAGGGACAGCCCATCATGGACAATGGTTTTAAACTGCCCCATCAACTTCAAAATGTCTTCGTTCATAAGCACTCCTTAGTTGGGCGGCGGGCATACAGCATGGCCGGCGTCATATCCCGGTTGCAAGTAGCGCAGCAAAAATGCCCGGTGGTCTTGGTAATTGGTAAAAAAGTGGGTCTGTCCGTCGATGCACTGGAACAGGTCCCCAATGAAAAAGAAGTATTCGTGGTCAGATGGTTCCAAAATTGATACGATGGCAGCTTGGGAAGGGCTGTTGACCGCCCCAATGGGGAGCCCGTCGATGACATAGGTATTAAAAGGGGAATCCACCTCAATCATGGCATACGTCACCCTGACCTGACGTTCGTCTGCCACGTACTGGGCACCTACATCACTTTGAAGCCTCCAGCCGCTGTCAAGGCGGTTCACAAAGACACCGGCGATGTCGTTCATTTCCGGGATGCTGGCTGCTTCCCCCTGGATGATAGCGGCAAAAGCCAATAATTCATGGACCGTATAGCCACTGGCTTCAATTTGAGGGCGGATTTGCCCAAACTCGCTGGCAGCCACATCCAAAAAGGCCCGTGTGATTTCTTCCACCGTATAAAATTCTTCCTGGAATTCGTAAGTCAAAGGACGGAAATAACCTTCAAAGGGGTGGAACAAGCCATCTTGCAGGATTTCATCCGTCAAGAACCAATAGTCTTCAATAAATTGGCTGACAAACGCAGGGTCATCCCAGGTTTGCAGGAGCGTTTCCGGGGAGATGCCTGCAACAATCGCGAAATCTTGGGAGATCTGGGTCATCCGTTCCCCCTCCCGTATCGTAATCCTGTGACGGGCCGATGCCGTTTCACCACGTTTGAACAGGCCATACATTTCTTCAAGGCTCATGGCGGCAGATAATTCATATTCCCCCGCCTGGACTTGGCTCCAATTTCGGAAACGGGCATTTAAATTTGCAAAATCAGCATTTTGGATCAGGCCTGAGGCAGCCAGGCCCTCGTTGATCCGGTTACTTCCCATGCCTGGTTCAATGCGGAAACGGATGATTTCCTCCGAGGCCGGGTCAAGTGGTGTTGTTGCCGATTGGTAGACATGGTAAGCCCCAAAACCAGTAGCACCTATCCCTAAAATAACCAATAAGGCGAAAATCCTAAAAAAAGTTTTCATCATCTCTTTCCTCCAAACAAAGCACCCGCCAAAAAAACACAAGGCATGATTACCTATGTTATAGTATTTATCACCCTATTTTATACACGTCATAATTCGACATGCCCATACAAAAAGAAGCTGCATGCCAAGGCATACAGCACTCCCTTGCTATTCGTCCGCTTCTTCTTCCTCATCTGCGAGGAATGTGTTAATGACTTCTTCGATCATTTCCCACTCAGCATCGGTTTCAACTGGGATGAGTTCCCCGCCTTCATCGTCTGCTGCCGGGACATATGCCGAAACATGAAGGTCGACATTCCCTTCTTCATCTTCGTTTTCAGCTCCCGCTGGGTAATATACCACGTAAGACTTATTGTATTCGTCGGAATCGAAAGTGAATAGGATCTCCATCAAAAGCTCATTTCCGTTTTCATCTACAACTGTTAATTGATTTTCATCGATCATGCTCATGTTAGTCACCTCGTGTTAGTTTTTTGAATCCAGATAGCTTTGCAAGATCACCGTAGCCGCCATTTTATCGACGACCTTTTTTCTCTTGCTGCGGCTGACATCAGCAGAAATCAGGATGCGTTCCACCTGCATGGTCGTCATCCGTTCATCCCACAAAACGATGGGGAGGTTGACAGCACTTTCCAGCCTGTTGGCAAATGCTTGGGTTTCCTCGCCCCGAAAGCCAATGGAACCATTCATGTTTTTGGGAAGGCCCAGGACAATGGTAGAAACATTTTGTGCTTTCACCAGCTCCGCAACGTGCTGGATGGCCTTATTGCAATGCTTCTCGTCAAAACGGAAGGTTTCAACCCCATGTGCCATCATCCCCAAAGCGTCGCTAAGGGCAATGCCAAGGGTTCTGGTCCCCAGGTCCAATCCCATGGTTTTCATTTGGAATCCTCGATGAACCTGGTCAAAAGGATTTCCAGGATTTCATCGCGTTCAATTTGCTGGATCTGGTTGCGGGCCCCATTATGGCTGGAAATATACGCCGGGTCCCCTGAAATCAAGTAACCTACTACCTGATTCACCGGATTATAGCCTTTTGCTTCAAGTGCCTGAAAGACATCCACTAAAATGGTCTCCACATTTTGGGTCTGCGTCAACTTATTTTGGAGAAGTTCATCAAGCATCATTGTTTGGTTTAACATCACACTCACCGCCTGCCTAGTATACTTCTCTTAATTGTACCTGATTATCCCCGGGATTAAAAGGATTAAGCGTGATTTTTTAGCCATTCATCCACATTTTTCAGAGCTTCGTCGATTTTTGCTGCATCTTTGGCACCGGCTTGGGCCATATCCGGGCGCCCCCCACCGCCGCCACCGCAGATGGAAGCGACTTCTTTGACGATTTTACCGGCATGTACCCCTGATTTCACATAATCCGGGGTGACGCCGCAAGCAATGGCCACTTTGCCATCAACGGCACTGGCAAGGACAATGACCGCAGAACTTAGTTTTTGCTTGAACTCATCCACCATCTGGCGCAAGTTGTTCATGTCAACGTCCTGAAGCTTGGCAGTCAGCACCCGGTAGCTTTTGACTTCATGGGTATTATTGACAAGATCCTTCATTTTTAATGTGGACATCTTGGATTTCAGGGAATCATTTTCACGGTGCGCTTCCCTAAGCTCTTCAAGAAGCCCCCCGATGCGTTCCTCAAGCAACGCCGGACTTGTTTTCAACAGGTGGGACACCGCCTCGAAACGGGTAATGTAATCGTCGGCATATTCGTATGCCCCTTGGCCTGTAACGGCCTCTATCCGGCGCACACCGGCCCCAATCCCGGACTCGGCTACGATTTTGAACATTCCTATATCGGAGGTGTTCAGCACATGGCACCCCCCGCAAAGTTCCTTGGAAAATCCAGGGATGTCGACTACCCGTACCGTGTCGCCGTATTTCTCGCTGAAAAGTGCCATCGCCCCAGATGCTTTCGCGTCGTCGATGGACATATAAGCCGTGTCCACAGGGATGCCTTCCCAGATTTTTTCATTGACTTTTTGCTCGATGGCTTTCAGTTCAGCCGCTGTGATGGCCTGCATGTTGGTAAAGTCAAAGCGCAGGCGGCCTGGCATGACCAAAGAACCTGCCTGATTGACATGGGTCCCGATTTCTTCTTTAAGTGCCTGGTGCAGGAGGTGGGTCGCCGTGTGGTTTTTAATGATGGACTGACGGTTTTTCAAGTCGATGGAAGCCATTACCGCATCGCCTACAGATAGGTTGCCGGTAACTTCCACTGTGTGTAGATGCTGCCCGTTCGGTGCTTTGGAAACTTCTGATACCGCTACACTTGCACCTGAGGAAGTGATGACGCCTTGGTCAGCTACCTGGCCGCCTGACTCCGCATAAAATGGGGTCTTGTCCAGAATAACCTGCCCTTTGCCTTGTAGGCTGTCAACAGGTTGCCCATCCTTTAATAATAAGATCGCTTTAGCCTCGGTTTCAAACGTATCATAGCCTACAAATTGGAAAGCTTCCTTGAAGTTTAGGAGTGCTTCGTTTTGGCTGCCCATGGATGCCACGTCTTCACGGGCATTCCTTGCACGTTGGCGCTGTGCCTCCATTTCCACGTCAAATCCTTCCTTATCAACGGATAGACCTGCTTCTTCCGCATATTCAAGGGTCAATTCATAAGGGAAGCCATAGGTATCATAAAGGAGGAAAGCATCTTTCCCATTAATCTGGCTAGCGGAGCGGGAAATGATTTCAGAAAGGATTTTTTCCCCTTCTGTCAGGGTTTGAAGGAAGCGCTCTTCCTCGGATTTGATGACTTTTTGCACCAAATCGATTTTTTCATTCAAGTACGGGTAGTAATCTTCCATGATTTTGGCAACTACAGGAACCAATTCATACATAAATGCCTGGTTCATTCCAAGGTTTTTCCCGTAGCGCACAGCACGGCGCAGAAGGCGGCGAAGCACATAGCCCCGGCCTTCGTTGGATAAAAGCGCCCCATCGGCAACCGCAAATGTCACCGTGCGGATATGGTCGGCAATGACCTTAAAGGCTGTTTTATCTTCCCCTGCGTATTTCATGCTGGAAAGCTCTTCGGTTTTTTGAATGATTGGCATAAAGAAATCCGTATCAAAATTGGTTTCGACTTCTTGCAAGACACAGGCCATCCGTTCAAGCCCCATCCCTGTATCGATGTTTTTGTTAGGAAGCATTGGATATTCCGAGCGTTTAAGTCCGACCTTGGCATTGAACTGGGAAAACACCACGTTCCATATTTCAATGTAGCGGTCATTTTCAAGGTCCTCTTCAATTAAGCGGATACCGATATTTTGCGGGTCGTATTTAAGCCCACGGTCAAAGAAGATTTCCGTGTTGGGGCCAGCGGGGCCTTCGCCGATTTCCCAGTAGTTGTACTCGAGCTTGACAATATGGGCTGGGTCAACGCCAAGGGAGATCCATAAATCGTAAGTTTCCTGGTCATCCGGATAAACCGTGATGTATAATAAATCCTTGTCAAAAGCAAACCATTCAGGGGATGTTAAAAGCTCCCAGGCCCAGGTCACAGCCTCCTTGCGGAAATAATCCCCAATGGAAAAATTCCCAAGCATCTCGAAAAACGTATGGTGGCGGGCTGTTTTCCCGACGTTTTCGATGTCATTGGTACGGATGGACTTTTGGGCATTGGCAATCCTCGGATTTGCCGGCACTTCCCTTCCGTCAAAATATTTCTTTAGGGCTGCCACCCCGGAATTGATCCATAGCAGGGTTGGGTCGTTATTAGGGACCAAGGGCGCCCCCGGCTCAACCATATGCCCTTTGGACTGGAAAAAATCCAGCCACATCTTACGTATTTCAGAACCTGTCATTTTTTTCATCTTCATCACCTCAAGAATTTTATGAAAACCCATTCACTTGAAAATAAAAAACGCCCTTATGACAATAAGGACGTTTGCACGCGGTACCACCTTAATTTATTTTTCGATTGCTCAAAAAATACGCTCAAGGGGGATAACGGCCCGAACCGGCAGGTTTTCCTGCACTCCGGAAGCAGCATTTCAGTACGGTTGCCTTAGGGTCCATCCCAGCCTAGGGACCCCTCTCTGTGAAAGGCAACCATTACTTACTTTCTTCCATCAACGCATTTTTCATCTACTCCATTGTAGCTGATTTTTTGCCGGTTTTCAAGTTTTTAGGACAATTTTTTTAAAATGGCAGCAAATGCCGTACATGTCCCGCTGCATGCTTGGCAAATTTAAGGGATTTCTTAGCTGGGCATCCCACTAAATATTTTGAAAGCTTCAGTGATTTCTTAATCGGGCAGGCCACGAGATGTTTCGCAGACCCGGCACCTTTTTTCACTTGGCATAGGAAGTCATGGCATAAATCATCCTTGAGCCCCGTCATTTGCTTTTGTGAGCATCTGACATGGCGCTGAAGGCGGTTGGCATAATTATTTGGATAAAAATCCATTTCCTCGGCCGCAAAGAACAGGGCGATCAAAAAAGCGAAGAAAGCAATGATGAAGATGGGCTTTTTGTTCCAGTTTTCCATGGGTTTCACCTACTTCTTTAAGATGCCCTTAGTTTTCCCGCCTACTGGCCTTTTATACCAAAGGCACCCACCCTACATAAAATCATAAGGCGTCACCCCTTTTAGGCGCAATTCATCCAACCTGGCAAAAGGGATCCCGTACAGCTTAAAATATTCGGCATATGGATTCTCAGGCGTTTCCCCACCATCTTTTCTGGTTTGCATCTGAAACCTGAGCTTTAGGGTCGTCTGACGTTCGTCCCCTTCATTTTGCACGCCCCGCACAAGGGCTGACTCTTCCCCGATGATGACAAGGGACTGTTTGGCCCGGGTAATGGCGGTGTAAATCAACTTTTTTTGCAGCATGACATGGTATTGGTTCGTCATGGGCATGATGACAATGGGATATTCCGACCCTTGCGATTTATGGACGGAAACGCAGTAAGCATGGGTTAATTGGATCAGGTCGCCTTTTTTATAGGCCACTTCCCGTTCATCAAAATCCACGATCAACTGATCCTGTTTTTCTTTATTTTCAGCGGCGAGGCTGATGCCGATTACCTCGCCCACATCCCCATTCATGACTTCCGTTTCCGGTTGGTTTGAAAGCTGCAAAACCTTGTCGCCGATCCGAAAAGCCTTTTCGCCAAAAATCAGTTCCCGCTTATCAGCGGTTTTGGGGTTGAAGAGTTCCTGAAGCATGAAATTCAGGGAATCAATCCCATTCTCCCCCCGGTAAAGGGGGACCAGGACTTGGATTTGGCCTGGGTTATACCCTTTTTTCAAGGCCCCAGCCACCACGTCCTGAAGCAGCGGCTTGATTTGTCCCTGATGGCAGTCCTTGAATAAAAAGTCGCCTTTTGGGACAGATAGGTCAGCCGGAAGGGTGTTTTGCTTGACTGCGTTGGCAAGCTGGATAATCGAAGAACCTTCAGCCTGCCGGTGCACTTTCAAAAGCCGGGTCACTGGGATAACCCCGCATTCGAGAAGGTCTTTAAGAACCTGCCCTGGGCCG
Organism: Turicibacter sp.; assembly: GCA_009787345.1. Classification (GTDB taxonomy): domain Bacteria; phylum Bacillota_I; class Bacilli_A; order MOL361; family Turicibacteraceae; genus WRGF01. The sequence goes on along the minus strand of WRGF01000199.1, from coordinate 2,872 downwards.
ACAGAGGGCAGCTGGTTATCGTCGCCAACCAACAACAGCTGGGTCCCTGTCCTGATGCTTTGAATAAGCTGATATGCCAAAAAAGTGTCAAGCATGGAGCTTTCATCCACAATGATGAGGTCATAATTCAATCGTGTATCCTCGTCGAACTGAAAATCGCCATCCACGCTATACCCCAGGAGGCGGTGAAGGGTGCTTGCCTTTAAGCCGGTGGTTTCCGCCATCCGCTTGGCAGCACGACCCGTCGGGGCAGCCAGGGAAATTTTCTTGGTTTCCTCCCCATGAAGGAGCCCATAACCTTTTAAAATCCCTTGGACAACCGTGGTTTTCCCAGTTCCCGGCCCTCCCGTGATGATGCTGACCGGTTCTTTCAACGCCATCGAAATCGCCGTTTCCTGCTCGGGCGAATAACTGATGGACATAGTGGACAACAGCTTTTTCATGGTTTTTTCAATGTCGTTATCCGATGGGCGTTCCCGGCCTAAGAGGCGCATCATATGGTCAACAATGCCGATTTCGCTGCTGACCAATTTGGGGATGAATAAAAATTCCCCCTCAGCGATGATTTTTTGCTGGCGGATCAGATCCTCGATTTGCTCTTCAAGTTGCTGAGGGCTAAGGTGAGTCCTGCTATTTTTATTCAAATACCCCAGGGCGCTTTCTAAAAGTTGGCTCCGGTAAACGTAGGTGTGCCCCCTTTGGACCGCAATCTGATCGATGACATACAGCATAGCGGCACGGATGCGCTTCGGGCTTTCCAGGGAATAACCCACTTTCCGGGCCAGTTCATCCGCCCTTAAAAAACCGATGCCCTCGATGTCCTCAATGAGACGGTATGGGTCACCTTCCACGATTTCCACTGCCCGGTATTCATACCGCTTAAAAATCTTCATGACCAGCTGCGGGCTGAGGTTGTAGCCGTAAAGGGGGGCAAGGACCTGTTCAGTCCCCTGTTGGTTTACCAGTTGCTGATGCAGCTTTTTAGCCGTGGCCGCTGGCAATTTTGGCACGTCATCCAGGCGGACCGGCTGTTTTAAAATCAGTTCGATGGCATTATCGCCAAGGGTTGCAACGATGCGTTCGGCAGTTTTTTTCCCAACCCCTTCAAACAAATCACTGCTCAGATAGTGGATTAATGCTGATTTTTCACGTATTTGAACGATTTCGTAGTGGGTGGCCTGAAATTGCCAGCCGAAACGGGGGTGGTTCACCCACTTGCCTGTGAACCGGTAGTGCTGGCGTTCCTTTAAATCCGGGAAATACCCGGAAACCGTTATCTTCCCCTGGGTATCGGACTTGGCTACCCCAAGGGCCTCATGGGTCAAAAACGAGTCAATGGGCTTGGCCGCCTCTTTAATGACTTCGCCGGGGGCATTATGGCCCAAAAGCATGAAACTGGCGATGATGTAGCTGTTTTCTTCGTTATGGAAAATCTTATCTAAAAAAAGCCCCTGGAACCACTGGTTGCCCTCCATCTCAGTACTCCCGTTTTACACCGTCTTTAAATGCGGACAAAATCATCCCACCGCCAAGGCAGGCCTCATCCGAATAAAAAACTGCTGCCTGCCCCGGCGTCATGGCGCGGACCGGTTCCTGGCATTTGACCCTAAGCGTCGTTTCATCGATCCATTCAAGAAAAACAGCCACATCCGCCTGGCGGTAACGAAATTTTGCCGTGCAGGAAAACTTCCCTTCAAAGCGCGCTTTGGGAATCCAGTTCACATCCGTTATGATGGCTTCGTCCGCATAAACGTATTCATGCTCAAACCCTTGTCCGACAAGCAGCACATTTTCCTTTAGGTTCTTCCCGATGACAAACCAAGCATCGCCTGCTCCGCCAATCCCGAGGCCCTTTCGCTGGCCAATGGTATAATACATCAGGCCGATATGCTCACCCATGTCACGCCCATCAAGGGTTTTCATCCGCCCATTTTGGGCTGGCAGGTAATTTTGCAAAAATTTCGTAAAATCCCTTTCGCCGATAAAGCAGACCCCTGTTGAATCTTTCTTTTTTGCAGTGGCAAGCCCAAGCCGCTGGGCGATGTCGCGGACTTCTGATTTTTGAAGTTCCCCTAAGGGAAACAAGGTTTTCCCTAATTGTTTTTGGGTCAGCTGGCTTAAGAAATAAGTCTGGTCTTTGTTGTTATCCAACCCACGCAGCATCTGGGATTCTTCGACCCCGTGCTCGACCCGGGCATAATGGCCCATGGCAATGTAATCACAGCCTAGTTCCATGGCATAATCCAGGAAAGCCTTGAATTTCACTTCTTTATTGCACATAATGTCCGGGTTCGGGGTACGCCCCGCTTTGTATGCATTCAAAAAATACATAAACACCCGGTTCCAGTATTCTTCTACAAAATCAACCCGGTGAAGTTTGATTCCCAGTTGTTCAGCCACTTTTTGGGCATCGGCATAGTCTACTTCCTGAGGGCATATTTCATCCTCAGCGGTCGGGTTCCCTAATATATCTGAATTAGCGGCACTGTCCCAATTTCGCATGAAAACACCTTCGACGTCATAGCCCTGCTCTAAAAGCAACGCCGCTGCAACCGAAGAATCTACTCCGCCGGACATGCCTAAAATAACTTTTTTTCCCATGTTAAAAACCTCCAATTTAAGGTTGGTGCCCGAAGGCCTAGTTCTTTTTTAAAAGCCGCTTCCCGCAAACCAGTGCCAGGCAGCATTCTTTATTATAGCAAAAGAAAAGGCGTGTGACAAGTTACGACCCTTGCCACACCCCTGTGCTATTGATTTTTCCGTTGCTGCCGAAGCCCCGAGTTTTGCACCTGATTTTGTGAAAAAACACCCCTGAAATGCCTTATTACCAACGGGTTAAGCGCATTCTTTTTGGGATGTTTTTTGCTTTTTT
>WRGF01000198.1 GCA_009787345.1 Turicibacter sp. | reverse complement strand
CCGACCGGGGCTTTTTGCGTTACATAAACTTTGATACGGCAATTATACCATGGGAACCGGGAAGGGTTAAAGCCGTGTTGTTATTTGACGCTTACAATCAACATATGAAAATCGCCTAAAAAGGGGAATGGTAGGCCTCCCTATTATAAAAGCCGCGAAAAATGAATTCCGCGGCCATTTTTTTATCCAAGCAGATCTTTTGAAAAGGAAAGCCAAACCCGGCGTTCGTCCCGGTTGAATCCTATTTCGTCGATAAATTTAAGGTCTTTGGCAACTGCCTCCCGGGCCAGGGTTTCGATTTCAACGGAAGTTGCCTCCTGGTGCTTCATTTGGGATGAGTAGGACTTCAAGACCTGGTAATGGCGGCCGATGAGGTAATTCGAGCGCCCGCAGTGCTTCCATTTTTTCACATTCAAATCGTGTTTTTTAGCGTAGGACAACCATTCCAGCAGCCCTTCGCTCGGTTCTTTTTTCAACCCTTTATCCTTAAACCCTTTGCGGTGGGCAACCTCGAACAACACCAGCCCTGCTACTAACGACAAAATAGCCAGGGCAATCCCCAGGCCGCAGCGTTCCTCATGGGTCAACTTATCATATCTGTACTTCATGGCCACAACTCCTTTTATCACCGTTTTTTATAGTATGCCCGCTATAAAAGGATTTCATTAATATTGCGGCTTGTTAAAATCCATTTGGGCGGGGTTTTGGTAGTAGTTGGCCTTCAGTTGGCCCAAATCATGCTCCCATTCGGAGATGGCATGGCGGAATTTGCTCCTGCCATTTTTCTGCCCTTTTCTTTTTTTGATTTCACCGGCAATGTGGTAGGCCACTGACCTAAGGCCCAGGCTAGGGACGGCCTTTTGCAAAGCTTCCCAGCGCTTTAAGCGGGGGGTGTCCGTTATTTGATAGCCAATCTTCCGGAGTTCGCTGATTTCATTCCAACCATTGCTCATGCCCATGCCTGGGCCATCCCCTGAAATTTCTGTGGAAGGCCAGTGGAACTGATGGGCGGCATATGCCATTTCACTCAGGATTTCATCGAACCAATCATTAAACTCCCCAGCCCCCTGCCAAATGTAATCCACGCTGTTGATTTTTCGGTAAGACACTTGTCTGCTAAATGTATCATGGTCGATGATTTTCATGACTTCCCCGCTTTTTACCCGCACGAGGTCATTAGCCTTGATTTGCTCAAATGGCTCATAACCAGGGGTTTGGGGGTTGCCTTGAAGGTTGCAGCCAATGATGGCGGCTTCTTGCCCCATTAGCCAATCCACCCCGACATGGAGGATTTCAGGGGAATCCCCATTCCCAATGACGAAGCAGCGGCTTTTGCCTTCATACGAAAGGACTTGAAAAATCGCCCCGGTTTTCGCTTGGATCATACTCCCTGGCCGAAAGTGGTACCCTTCCCCGGTTATATCCCCTGAAAGCGAGCCTTGGGAAAGCGTGCCCTTCTCAAGTTTCCTATAAGAAAGAGGAAAATCCCCTTGCTGCTTGATGGCGGCAAACCCATGGGTAAGCGCCATCATCTTAAAGGGCGGGTTAGTCCCCATGATCGGGTTGATCCCATGGCGGGAGTTGGCTTCATGCAAGGTTTTCACGTTACCCGGTGTAGCTGGGACGATGGTCTTGGCCCCGCTTTTAAACTGATTTTCAAATCCCGTCATGGTGTGGATTTTCAAACTGGCCGGCAACAACTGTTTTTGTGGGTTCAGCAATGCCGCAGCCACTTTGATGCCGCCCGCGTCCCAAATAGAAACCACCACTGCCAATTCCCCGCCAAAAGTTTCATAAACACCGCCTACGATGATCTCCCTCACCGAAGGCCCAATCGATTCCAATGCTTCCTTGCCCACGTCCCATTGCGCCCCTTTCTGAAGATGCCTTAACTATTCGAGCTTATATTATAGCACATTTCCCCCGACAAATAAATCCCGGTCTCCACAAGCTAGTATACGCTTTCTTATTGTGGCACTCCCCCAGTTGTATTATAATGGAGAGGAACGCTTACGTTGGGAGGAAAATGAACATGAAGAATAAATTATTAGGGAATTTCTTGTACGGAATCGGCCTTGGCCTTGCCCTTTTGGCGCCGGGGCTCAGCATTGCCACCCTCGCCATGATCTTGGGGATTTACGAGGATTTGCTCCAGTGCATCAGCGACTTTTTCAGTTCCCGTTACAAAAAAGCCCTGCAAATGCTTTTGCCCATGGGTGTCGGCGGCGCAATCGGCGTCTTAATTTCCAGCCAGGCCATTTCGTGGGCTTACGACCATTTCACCATCCCAACTTATTCTTTCTTTTTGGGACTGATTGCTGCTTCCATCCCCTTGCTTTTAAAGGCTTCGAGTGCCCGCACAAACTTCGGGAAAAAGCAGGTCGCGCTCTTGGTTGCCATCGCTTTGCTCATCGGCTCCTTAAGGTTTTTAAACCCAGTTGCCAGCGACCATGAAATCCAAGCACTGGACATCGCAAGCATGATACGGTTGTTCTTTACAGGGGCATTGACCAGCACGGGGATGCTCCTTCCGGGAATCAGCGGGGCCCTTATCCTGATGCTCATGGGCACCCATTCCATGCTCACCCATGCCGTCAGCGACTTTAATCTGCCAATCCTCGGCATCACCGCTTTCGGGGCATTGGCGGGAATCATCCTAAGCAGCAAAGCCCTTCGCTACGTCCTGAAAAACCACGCTATTGCAACCAATGCCGTCAGCATCGGCATGGTCGTCGGCTCCATCTTCGTCATCATTCCCGCCTACCGCTGGGATTTAGCCGAACTTTTGGGAAGCCTCGTTTCATTTGTAATCGGCTATGCCATCGTCGCCCTGCTTGAAAAATCAAAAAAGAAACGGAGGCATCATCATGGACTGCCAACCCAGAATTGAAACCCCAACCGCGGAAGAATACGTCGAATTAAATAGGTATAAACTCATTGCCATCGACATTGATGGGACGCTATTGACATCCGAAAAATCCATCGCACCCGAAACGAAAAAAGCCATCGAAAAAGCAATCGCTACCGGGGTCCATGTCGTTTTGTGTACGGGGCGGCCGCTGTCTGGGGTGAAAGATTATTTGGAAGCTTTGGGATTAAATGCTGAAGGGCGGTACGTCGCTACTTATAACGGGGCATTGGTACAGGAAATCAAAAGCGGGGAACCTGTTGTGCACCATCAGTTGAAAGGCTCTGACATGATTGCCCTCCTGGAATTATCCCAGCAACTCGGGCTTCGCAGCCACTTTATGGATTTGGATTTTATGTACACCACCGATAAGGAAATCAGCGATTACACCGTTCTTGATGCCTATTTGACCAAGTCCCGCCTCAATGCCATTTCAAAAAACGAAGTGGGGGTTGAGCAGGATTACACCAAATTCATGATGGTTGACCACCCAGAGCTAATCGACATCGCCGAGAAAAACCTGCCCGATAGCTTACTTGAGGATTATACCGTCATCAGGAGCCAGCCTTTTTTCTTGGAAATCATGAAAAAAGGCGCCCATAAGGGTTCTGGAATTGAATCCCTCGCCCAAAAACTGGGGATTAATGCCTCGGAGGTCATCTGCATTGGCGACGCGGAAAATGACCGGCATATGATTGAATACGCCGGCCTGGGGGTTGCGATGGATAATGCTAGCGACGCCATCAAGTCCATCGCCAATTTCGTCACCAAAACCAACGACGAGCACGGGGTCGCCCATGTCATCGAGGAGTATATCCTAGCATAAATTTACAATTCCGAAATCTAGCACGGATGATAGATTACGCCTGTATGGGCTTTATTTGGTATCAGGCCTGCCATCACAACTGCTTATGTTACTTGAAACTTTTCGTTTCACATGCTTTCGGTTCGGCAATGGCAATCCGCCACATGGTCATTGATGATGCCGACCGCTTGCAAAAATGCGTAAAGAGTGGTGCTGCCTACAAATTTAAATCCCCGCTTTTTCATGTCCTTGCTCATGCAGTCGCTCAGTTCGCTGGTCGCCGGTATTTTCTCATCTTGTCCCCATGGGTTGTCGATAATTTTCCCGTCACTAAACCCCCATAAGTATTTAGAAAAGCTGCCGAACTCCTTTTGGATTTCCAGGACGCGCCCAGCATTTTGGATGAGGGCCTCGATTTTTTTACGGTGCCGGATAATCCCGCTATTTTGCAGCATTTCATCTATTTTATCCTCGCCAAAAGCAGCCACCTTCTCAATCTCAAATTGTTCAAATGCCTCATAAAAGGCCTCTTTCTTATACAATATTGTCCGCCAAGACAAACCCGCCTGCATACAGTCCAGGCAGAGTTTAGCGAAAAGCTCCTGGTCATCATACACCGGCACGCCCCATAACTCATCGTGATATTGCTCCATCCGCTCATCGCCTTGGGCCCAACTGCATCTCATCATTTTTCGCCACCTCCATTTTTCTCCATCATACCACACTTTTGAGCAGAATGCTAACCTCCTTCGTTTTTCCCAAGTGTCATTTCATGGAATAAAATGACTGAAATTGGTTCATAATATAACTGCAGACTTGATATTGATAGCTATAATCAATCCGAAGGAGGTGTTTAATCGTGAGAGTTATCCGTACCCAAAAGTTGCTGAACCCAAATTTAAACTTAGAAGATTACGAAAGCAATGACCATTATTACAAAAGCTGGCATGAGTTCAGTTTTTATGGACACGACGATTATGATTGCTAAAAGAGGAGAGTGAAAGCTTTAACAGCTTCCGCTCTCCTCTTTTTGAAAGGCTCCTCAGTGTGCTTTTCGCTAGGGAACCTTTCTTCATGCCATTAATCCCGGTTGAATAAATCACGGGTATAGACTTTTTCCTCAACATCCTGAACCTCGGAAGCCAGGCGGTTGGAGACGATGACGTCGGAGATTTTCTTGAATTCATCCAAGTCTCGGATGACCTTGGAATTGTAGAAATCGTCCTCTTCCATGGCCGGTTCGTAAATGACCACTTCGATTCCTTTTCCTTTTAGGCGCTTCATGATGCCCTGGATGGATGAGGCACGGAAGTTATCGGAACCGGTTTTCATCACTAAGCGGTAAATGCCCACCACTTTTGGGTTTCTTGCTGCAATCATTTGTGCAATGTGGTCTTTTCTCGTGCGGTTTGCATCGACGATGGCGCCGATAATATCGCTTGGTACATCCTCGTAATTGGCACGGAGTTGTTTCGTGTCTTTTGGAAGGCAATAGCCGCCATACCCGAAGGATGGGTTGTTATAATGGGTGCCGATGCGGGGATCCAACCCCACGCCCTCGATAATCTGCTTGCTGTCAAGGCCACGGATTTCAGCATAAGTATCCAGTTCGTTGAAATAAGCCACCCGCAGGGCTAAATAGGTGTTGGAAAATAATTTGACTGCCTCGGCTTCCGTGGAATCCGTAAATAATAGTGGAACCTCTTTTTTGATAGCGCCTTCCAAAAGCAGGTTAGCGAAGGTTTCCGCCCGTCCGGATTTTTCCCCAACGATGATGCGGGATGGGTGCAAGTTATCGTAAAGGGCTTTCCCCTCCCGTAAAAATTCAGGGGAGAAAATAATATTTTCCGTTTCAAACATGGCCCGGACTTTTTTCGTGTACCCTACCGGGACCGTGGACTTGATGACGATGGTCGCCTCCGGGTTGATGGACAGCACGTTGGCAATGACTGCCTCCACGGTGCGGGTGTTGAAAAAATTAAGCTCCGCATCGTAATTGGTCGGAGTTGATACCACGACATAGGCTGCGTTTGAAAATGCCTTGAAAGCATCCGTCGTCGCTGTCAGGTTCAGTTCTTTTGTTTCTAAATATTCCGTAATTTCAGGATCCACGATTGGGGACTGGCGGGCATTGATCATGTCCACTTTTTCTTGGATGATGTCAAGGGCCACCACTTCGTTGTTTTGCGCCAAAAGAATGGCATTTGAAAGCCCCACATACCCTGTACCTGCAACTGCTATTTTCATAGTTTCTACACTTCCTCTTCAGTTAATCCCCCAGGGGTCAGTTTATTTCCTGAGCCGTTTAAAACACTCAACTCCATTGTATCATATTTTTAAATATTTGAAATTTTTTTTGGATTTTTACACATTTTTTGTTGGACTGCAGAAATACCGGCGAAACTAAATGGTATTCCGAAGTTATAATTTATTCCCTGGCGACATATACTGTCTATACAATGAATCATTTTCAAAAAAAGGGGGACACCGCGGTGGATCGTTTCAATTATCTGCACCTTATTTTTTGCACATCCTTTATCATCTTCCTGGCGTTCAAGGCAATGGTGACCTTATTCTAATGTATACTTTTTTTAAAAACCCCGAGGGGCTTCACTTGTTTTTGAGTGAAGCCCCTCAGGGTTTTCTGCTATTTAAATAACCCAGAAAGGGCCGCAAATGCATCATTCATCGGCTCGTCCTGCTGTTTGTCCTGTTCGCGCAGATAACGTTGGACGTCACGCTTGTTGCCTTGCTTGCTGCCTTCGGCTTTACGTTGCTTGAAGGTGCTCATTTTCTCACGGTGGCCACAGACGCAAGAAAACATCTGCTTGTCCCCCTCCCCGCGAAGCTCTAGCTTTTTGTGGCAGTTGGGGCAACGGGCGTTGGTGGTCTGGGAAATCATTTTTTTCGTCTTGCACTCCCGGTTTTGGCAGACCAGCATTTTGCCCCGTTTCCCGTTCACCGACAACATGAAGTCATTGCACTGCGGGCAACGGGTCGTGGTCAGGTTGTCATGCTTGAACGTAGCGTCGCTGGCCTTGATGTTCTCGATGTTTTTCTTTGTATAGGCCTTGATTTCCTCGATGAACTTGGCTGGCTTCAATGTTTTGGACTCGATGTCCCGAAGCTTCTTCTCCCATGTCCCGGTCAACGCCGGGGATTTCAGCTCCTCAGGCACCAGTTCCAACAACTGCTTGCCTTTAGCAGTCATCCTGATGTCCTGCCCGATTTTTTCCACAAAGAATTTGCCATACAGTTTTTCGATGATGTCGGCACGGGTGGCAACGGTCCCAATCCCGCCGGTCTGCACCAGGGTTTTCGCCAGCTCCTTGTCGCTGCCCGTCAAAAAGGCAGTGGGGTTCTCCATGGCCGAAAGCAAAGTCCCTTCGTTCAAGTACGGTGGCGGCGATGTCTTGCCTTTAGTCACACGGACATTCGCCCCGGTTAACGGGCTGCCCTCTTGCAAGCGGGTCACTTTCCCGTCCTCGGCCCCTTCCCCATATATCGCCTTATATCCTAAATCCACCGTCCGCTTAAAGCCTGCTGAGAACTTTTGCCCCGAAAATTTTGCTTCCATCTTCGTTTCTTCAAACTGGCATGGCGGGGACAACACGGCTAGGAAGCGTTTGACGACCAGGTCGAAGATTTTTCGTTCCTTGTCGCTCAAATTTGGAAAAATGGCCGTTTCCTCTGTGGGGATGATGGCATGATGGTCCGTCACTTTTTTATCGTTGATCAGATTGCCCGTATTTAGCTTCGAGCGGGAAAGGCTGTTGGCAACCGCTCGGTAAGGCCCAATGGTGACCGCCTTAATTCGGTCCAAAAGCGTGTCCGACAAGTCGCTGGAGAGATAACGGGAATCCGTCCTCGGATAAGTAAGTACCTTATGCTGCTCATACAGTTTTTGGGCAATCCCCAAGGTTTCCTTGGCTGAGAACCCAAAAATCTGGTTGGCATCCCGCTGAAGCTCCGTCAAATCATAAAGAGGCGGGGCATACTGCTTTTTGGAGGCAGTTTTGACAAGGGCAACCTTTCCTTGGGATATCTGCTTTTTCAGGGCCTCAACCTTTCCTTGGTCAAATACCCTGGCACTGCCGGATTTTGAATCCTTCCACGTCCAATTGATCCCCTCGGCCTGAAGTTCCAGCCCATAAAATTCCTCCGGGACAAAGGCTTTGATTTCAGCTTCCCGGTGGGCAATCATGGCCAGGGTCGGGGTCTGCACCCGTCCACAGGAAAGCTCTGCGTTATAACGGGTGGTCAGGGCCCGGGTCGCATTGATGCCTACGAGCCAGTCCGCCTGTTGCCGGGCGATGGCTGCCTGCTTCAGGCTTTCAAACTCAGAACCCGGTTTTAAGGACTTGAACCCGTCCAGGATGGCTTTGTCCGTGACAGAAGAAATCCATAAGCGCTTGATGGGCTTTTTGATGCCGGCCTTGTCGATAATCCAGCCAGCCACCAGTTCCCCTTCCCGACCGGCGTCGGTGGCGACGATGATGGCATCCACATCCCCCCGCTGCATCAAATCCTTCACCGTGCGGTACTGCTTGGATGTCTGCTTAATGGTAACTAATTTAAAATAACTAGGGATGATTGGCAGCTCTTCCAGCTTCCACTGTTTATAGTTGGCGCCGTAGGCTTCCGGGTCTGCCAGGGTCACCAAATGCCCCAGCGCCCAAGTGACGATGTAATCCTTGCCTTCCAAAAACCCGTTGCCGCCCTTGTCGCACTTAAGGACCCGGGCAATGTCGCGGCCAACGGACGGCTTTTCAGCCAATACCAATAATTTTCCCATGTTAAAAACCTCCAAGTATAATAAATGACCGGGAAAAAGCGCCCGGCCATTTGTGTAACTCTATTTTAACATGGATTTGGAAAAAGTGCAAAAGATAATCTGAGTACTGGTCGGCGGGTTTACCAGGGTAATCGGAACGATTTGTTGGGATATCTTCACAGTAAAACCTCCGATTGAGTATACATCCATTGTACCCTTATCGGAGGTTAGTTTAAATCCATCTTTTATTACCCACTCACGGTCTAAGGGCCTATTTCTACTTAAAATGAAGTAAAAGGGAAGCCTGATTTTATGCTCATTCAACCGATTTATCAAAAGTTTCCTTGAGGGCATCTGCGTATTTACTGGTAATGTAGGCAATGAAATTCCCTTCCCGCTCGATTTTATTATTCTTGACGTAGTCGTATTCTGCCGGGAGGTAATCAGACCAGATGCGTATTTGCTCCGAGAGGACCTTTTCCATGCATTTTTCAAGGTTTTTGGCAGCATCTGCATTTTGGGCTTCGATAATCATAATGAGGGCAGATTGGGTCACCCGTTTGCCTTGGATGGCATAGCCTTCCTTGACATCGGCCACATCCAAAAAATTCAAGGGAAAAAAATATTGGGTTTGCCCAGCATCCAGCAAATCAACTTCGACGTAATCCTCGTCGCTTTTTTTCTTAAGGGTTTCCTCTAAGTTTGCCATAACAGATTTAGCGGTTATCTTGGGAACTTCCATCTGTTCTTTCTCTGGTTTCCTCTGATATCCGCAAGATGCAAAGATCAGGCAGACAAAGTTGATAGCCAGTATTTTAAGGGTTGGTTTCATTCCCTGTTCCTCCTTGGAAAGAATTATACACCTATTATGCCCGAAAAGTGATAAAAATATGAAAAAAGCTTCTGCGAAATCAGCGATTTCGCAGAAGCTTTTAAGAGTGGCGGTCTTTCATGGCTTTTTCAATTTGACGGTTGGCATCTTTAGCTTTTAAATCGTGCCGCTTGTCGTAATTTTTCTTCCCTTTAGCTACGCCGAACAAAAGCTTGGCGAAGCCGTCTTTTAAATAAAGTTTCAAGGGAATCAAAGAATAGCCGCCCATTTTTTGAATGCCGATGAGGGTTGAAATCTGTTTTTTATGAAGCAATAGCTTTCTGACCCTTAGCGGGTCATGATTGAACTGGTTCCCTTGTTCGTAATGGGCGATGTGCATGTTATGGACGAATGCTTCGCCCCGCTCAACTCTAACAAAGGAATCCCGCAGGTTTGCTTTTCCAGCACGGACGGACTTGATTTCAGTCCCTTGTAAAACCATGCCTGCCTCAAATGTTTCTTCAATAAAATAATCGTGTCCAGCTTTTTTATTTTGGGCCAAGACCGACCCTGTGCCTTTGGGCATCCTGCCACCTCCTCGTTGCTATTACTGATTTCAATTTAAACTTTCCACCAAGATGCCCTCAGCCCCTGATGCCTTCCATTCTTCCACCATGCTTTCAAAATTTGCTCCCTCACCGTCGTATTCGGCCAGGGGCAAAGCTTTTAGAAAGCCAGACGCATCCAGTACGCTGATAGTAGGCATAAGGCGCACGTTGTCAAAATGCAAAGTTGTTTCTTGGCGCACCGTAACCCTCCTGAGGTTAAATCCAAGAAGGAGGCCTGTGCTGCCCGGCTCCCCCACGAATTGCCCAAGGGAATAGGCGACCAGGGCTTGGTTTCCCCCTTCGCCTTCAAGGAAGCCCACAGGAAGGATTTCAGGGCGGTTGCCGATGATGATTTGCACCCCTTGGTCCGCCAACCACTGGGCCCGTTCGCGCATCACCCGCTGGCTGTCATCTCCCCAGTCCATAAAGACCAAGACGACATCGGCAGTTTCCCGGGCCTGTTCTATCAATTGAAGGGCCAGGGAGTAGGAAAAGCGGTTCACCAAAAAGGATTGGCCCGAAGGCAAAGAAGTATTCATGCTGCTTGTGAATGCCAAGGAGGCAACCTTTAGGCCATCGGCAACGGTTACTGGGATTTCTTGCTGCTGTTCAGGGCTGTCGTTGACACCTGCTGACTGGATAGACAGCTGTCCCCAACTGGAACTGGCTTTTTCCAAAGCTTCAAGCCCGCCGTCAAAAACATGGGAGCCTGCCCTGGCTATTAAGTTGAACCCCGCGCCAACCACCGCATGTGGAAGTTGGTTATAGGATGCACTCCCTTCACCCTCAGCATCCCCCTCAGTTTCGGCCACCGCACTTCCTTCCCCGTCCTCCAAGGGATCTGTGAGTGCATCTTCTGGATTAAACCCACCTAAGTTGAAGGTATCGCTGGCAAATGAAATATCCGCGGCAAAAAGGAGCGGTTGGAATGGGCTTAAGATAGCTTCTAGCCCAAAACTATAAGGCCGGATCCGGATGTCCCCTGCTGCTATGATAGTGGCCCGATCAATAAATATCTCTGGGCCCCTTGAAAAGACGACTTCTATCACGCCTTCCGATGGCCTCGGGTCATAAAGGATGGCAAAACCGGCCTCGACCTCATCGTCAAAAACCGATTCCGGCTCCCTGATTTGGGCGGCTGACAGTTTTCCCGCTGCTACTAAATCCATTAGATAGGCCCTGATTTGGGCTTCTGGCATGAGGGAAACATCCCTTCCCGTGGAAACCACCAACGAAATATCACATTCCTCAGCGGCTGGGCAATTTTCCTGTTCCAAGATGATCCCATAATCGTCCGCCTCCGTAAACCGGTAAGCATAGCGGATCCGGATGTCATTGCCGGATTCATAAATCAAAACCCGGTCAATGTCCCACCCGACCATGTTGGGTCGAACGAAAAATTGTGCAAGCGCTATGAGCCCAATGGCAGCAACCAAAAATAAAAGCAGATTACGCCATTTGATATTAGTTTTCTTTCCCATAATGCGGCACCCTTTCTAGCTTCCCCTTACGCCTTTCCATGGGTCTTTGGCCTGCGTCCCGGTTGGTTTGAAGGTTTTTTTTTCTTTTTATATTTGCTGTTTCCGCCCTTTTTTGCATCGGCCCCTTGAGCGCTCTTTTCTGAAGGCTTCGGGTTTTTACTGCCGGGCTTCGGCTTGTAGTTTTTCTTATAGTTGGAGGATCTCCCCTGGTCTTTTTTGTCCTTGCCAGCCTCGCGGGTATCGATCCGTCGGAAGTTTTCACGCCTTCTAGGGCGGGTCATGCCAACCAATTGGAAATCGATCGTGCGTTCTTCCTTGTTAGCTGCGGCAACGACTACTTTGACCGTGTCCCCAATTTTGAACATGACTTTATTGCGGCGCCCGATAAGGGCCAGGTTGTCTTCATCGTAATCATAAAAATCATCCGTCAGCTCATTGACGTGTACCAGCCCTTCGATGGTGTTGGGAAGCTCGACATAAATTCCCCATTTCGTAACGGAAGAAATAATCCCCTCGTACTCTTCACCGATGAACTGGGTCATGTATTCCGCCTTTTTCATGTCTTCCACTTCCCGCTCCGCATCGATGGCATCCCGTTCCCGCTTGGATGTTTGCAGCCCGACTTCCGGCATGATGCCGCGGTAGTATTCCACGGTCTCAGGGGACGTGTCTTTTTCAAATAAGTATTTACGGATCAGCCGGTGGACCATTAAATCAGGATAACGGCGGATGGGGGACGTAAAGTGTGTGTAATATTCCGCTGCCAGCCCAAAGTGTCCCAGGGATTCCTCCGAGTAGCGGGCTTTTTGAAGGGAACGCAGCATCATCGTGCTGATTGCCGCATGCTCCGGCTTGCCGTGGACAGCTTCTGTGACCATCTGCAAGGCTTTGGGATGGACTTTGTCCTTGGTCCCTTTGATTTCATAGCCCAGGGCCCTTGCGAGCCTATAAAAACGCTCCAGTTTTTCTGGTTTAGGGTGTTCATGGACCCGGTAAATAAATGGCAGGTCTGAAAAGTGGAATTTCTCAGCAACCGTTTCATTGGCACAAAGCATGAAGTCCTCGATCAGCTTTTCAGCAACATCCCGTTCCCTTAAGATGACATCTATTGGGAACCCGTACTCATCTACCACTACCTTGGATTCCTCTAAATCAAAGTCGATGCCGCCCCGTTCATGGCGCTCGCCCCTTAAAGTTTCCGATAGTTTTAGCATAAGTTCAAAAGTAGGCACTAAATCTTTGTACCTTTCGCGTGTTTCAGCGTCCCCCTGAAGGATTTTATTCACATGGTCATACGTCATCCGTTCAGTCGTGTTGATGACCGCTGGGAAAATTTCACTGGCAACCACTTCGCCCTGAGGGGTAATTTCCATTTCGCAGGTGATGACCAGGCGGTCTACCTTAGGATTAAGGGAACAGATCCCATTGGAAAGGCGGTGTGGAATCATCGGGATCACCCGGTCAACCAAGTACACGGATGTCCCCTTGAAGTACGCCTCGCGGTCGAGCGGGGAGCCCTCTGTCACATAATAGGACACATCAGCAATGGAGACCCCCAATAAGTAATTGCCATTGTCCAAAAGCTTCACATGGACCGCATCATCCAAGTCCTTGGCATCATCGCCGTCGATGGTGACGATGGTTTCCCCCCGAAGGTCGGTGCGCCCTTTATAGCTTTCTGGTTCGATGGTTTCCGGGATGGATTCCGCCTGCGCCATGGCATCCTTGGCAAATTCAGGCACGATGTCATATTTATAAATGACGGACATGATGTCGATGCCCGGGTCGTTTTTGTGCCCAAGGATTTCAGCAATTTCCCCTTTGACCGTTTTATCCTCAAGGTAATCCACGACTTTGACCAGTACTTTGTGGTCTTTTACCGCCCCTTTGGATTTATGCTTGGGAATGACTACGGTGGCAAGGTAACGGGTATTGTCCGGCCGTACGTACCCTACTTGCTTGTTCTCATAATAAGTCCCGATAAATTCGGAAATCCCCCGTTCAAGCACCTGCACGACCACGCCTTCCACGGACCCGCCGCCTTTTGAGGAAGGGACGGTCTTGATGAGCACCGTGTCTTTTTGCAGGGCGCCGTGCAGGTCGGTATCCTTCACGTACACGTCATCCTTGCCCGCAACCTCAACAAAGCCAAACCCTTTCGGGTGGATTGAGATGATCCCCTTTAAAAGCCCCAGGGCAGAAGACAGGGTATAACGGTCGCTTCGCGTACGGGCCACTAAGCCTTCTTCTTCCAAGCCCACCATGAGCTTGACGAAATCTTTGAACCCGGTCGCCTCCTCTATCTGAAAATGTTCAACAAGCTCTTCAATAGTCATCGCTTTATAATCGGCTAACCCTAAAAATTCCAAAACTAATTCGCGCAATAAAAGCACCTCCGTATCTTTACTATTATATCATTTTTTAGAGGAAAAATTATCTAATTTTCCGAAATAACACGTTCAAGGGCTAGATTTTTCCTTTTTGGAGCGATAAAAGACAAATCCCGCCTATATGAGCGGGATTTGTCTTTGCAGGAAGTTGATTATCGCATAAAGATGATCAGGGCCAAAATCAGGAAAATAGCCGTGCATACATAGGTTGCACGCACAATATAAGCTTCCGCCCCGCGCTCCTTTTGATTTTTGAACAGTTCGCTATTGCCGCCTGTCAAAGCATCGCCCAAGCTGTCTTTTGAATTTTGCAAAGAAACCAGCACGATGATGACGATGGCCACAATCAACAATAAAATTTCTACAATCCCAAATTGAAACATAAAAATACATCCTTTCTAATCTCGCTTAAAACTTGCTATACATGAAGACTCTATCACATTTTCCCCAAATTTTCAAGAAAAATCAGGCCCACGAGATAAATTTACATCAAAAAAGCCAGAATTGAGGCCCAAAAGAGCAAATCCTGGCTTTTTCCAATAGTGTTTTAAAAAATGACCCTCGACCCAATGAGGCGGCTTTTATATTTAGAAGCTGCCAAACATTTTTTATTATCCAGCTTGATTTGTTGACAAGTTGACATTAAGGTTCCCGCCAACGTTGATTTTTTTAGCTCTGTTTTCAGCTAAAGTATCTTTTAGGTTATAAAATGATTGCACGCCATTGTAAACAGCTAAGTGACCAAGCTCATCTTCAATGCGAAGAAGCTGGTTGTATTTAGCGATACGGTCAGTACGCGACATAGAACCTGTCTTGATTTGCCCAGCGTTGGTCGCAACAGCGATGTCAGCGATGGTCGCATCTTCAGTTTCACCAGAACGGTGAGAAACTACTGCAGTGTATCCAGCTTTCTTAGCCATTTCAATTGCTTCGAAAGTTTCAGTCAATGTACCGATTTGGTTGACTTTGATCAAGATAGAGTTAGCCACGCCTTTTTCGATACCCTCAGCCAAACGCTCAGTGTTGGTTACGAAGAAATCATCCCCAACCAATTGAACTTTTTTGCCAAGTTTTTCAGTAGCGTAAGCCCATCCATCCCAGTCATCTTGGTCTAAGCCATCTTCGATGGAGATGATTGGGTATTTGTCAACTAGTTCTGCGTAGAAATCAACAAGCTCTTTAGAAGAGAATGCTTTTCCGCCTTCTCCAGCTAAAACGTACTTACCGTCTTTGTAGAACTCAGCGGAAGCAACGTCCATAGCGATGGCGATGTCAGCGTTAAGGCCAGCTTGGTAACCAGCTTTTTCGATAGCTTCAAGGATAACTTTGATTGCAGTTTCGTTAGAATCAAGGTCAGGGGCAAATCCACCCTCGTCACCGACTGCAGTATTTTTACCCATTCCATGAAGGACGGATTTAAGTGCGTGGAATACCTCAGCTCCCATGCGGATAGCTTCTTTGAAAGAAGGCGCTCCAACAGGCATGATCATAAATTCCTGGAAGTCGATGTTGTTATCGGCATGCTCCCCACCGTTGATGATGTTCATCATTGGAGTTGGCAATTCCTTAGCATTGAATCCGCCAAGGTAACGGTATAAAGGAAGCCCTACGAAATCAGCTGCTGCATGGGCAACTGCCATAGACACGCCTAGGATCGCATTAGCGCCTAATTTACCTTTGTTTTTAGTTCCGTCAAGCTCGATCATCCGTGCATCGATTCCAGCTTGGTCAGTTACGTCCATTCCTACTAGCTCAGGAGCGATGATGTCGTTTACGTTTTTTACGGCGTTAAGGACACCTTTTCCTAAGTAACGGGATTTATCCCCGTCGCGAAGCTCGACTGCTTCGTAGATTCCTGTAGAAGCACCGGATGGTACCAAAGCACGTCCAAAAGCTCCAGATTCAGTCGTTACTTCTACTTCAACAGTAGGGTTTCCGCGGGAGTCCAAGACTTCGCGGGCGTATACGTCAACAATATAAGGCATGTGTGTGACAACTCCTTTTCGATTATGTTTTCACTTAGTATTATAATATTCTTTTGCAGCGCTGAAAAGGGCTTTTCAGATGAAAACGTTATCTTTTGGAAATTTCCAAAGTTTGTATCCTCTTCACGCCCAAATCAAGGAAAAATCTACTAAGAGCCTTAGGGCATCCCCTTCATTATGGCAGTAAAACCGAAAAATATACAAAAAAAACAGCCTAAGCTGTTTAAGTTTCTTATAGTGGTGCCGGGTGGGAGAATCGAACTCCCAACGGAGCATTACCATTGCCCAATTATACCATTTAACTAACCTGGCTTTTTTCTACTTAATAAGTATATCAGGTTTCAACCAGCTTGTCCAGACTTTTTCAGCTTTTTTTCCACGTTTTTAAGAATATAAAAATCCGCCGGCAACCGCCAGCGGATTTTTACAAAATAGGGTCGGTGAGGATGCCTTTCACGCACGATAAAGCTTATGTGCAGGCCAGTCCAAAAATACCCACAGACTTTTCGTACCCTATTATTTGATTAAAGTTTTCCCTGTCATTTCCACAGGTTGCGCAACGCCAAGTAAATCAAGCAGGGTTGGCGCTAAATCGCCTAAAACGCCGCCTTCGCGGATTTCAATGCCTTCTTTGGTAATAATGACCGGTACCGGGCTAATGGTATGGGCAGTCCAAGTCTGGCCATTGTCGTCAATCAGCATCTCCGCATTCCCATGGTCGGCAGTGATGATGACATAACCGCCTTTGGCAAGGATAGCCTCAACCACGTCACCTAAACATTTGTCAACAGCTTCCAAGCAGGCAACGGTAGCTTCCATGGAACCTGTGTGCCCAACCATATCCGGGTTGGCAAAGTTAAGGATGATGGTATCGTGGACGTCTTTGTTGATTTCAGCCACTGTTTTCTCAGCAACTTCATAAGCCGACATTTCCGGTTTAAGGTCATAAGTAGCAACTTGCGGGGAGTTGACCAAGACGCGCGTCGCTCCTGGAAGTTCCTTATCCACCCCACCGTCAAAGAAGAAGGTAACGTGGGCATATTTTTCAGTTTCTGCCACACGGAGCTGGTTCATGCCATTGTTGGCAATGACTTCCCCATAAGTATTGGCCAAGTTTTGCAAATCAAAGATGATCGGCCCGTTTACATTTTTACCGTAAGTCATCATAGAAACGAAGTTCACCTCTAGCCCTTCAAGCGGGTGAAGGGCTGCTTTTCCTTCTACTTGCAGGCTTGGGAGCACTGCAGGGTTTGAGAAGGCAATTGCCAGCTGTTGGGCACGGTCAGGGCGGAAGTTGGCAAAAATAACGGTATCTCCGCTTTCGATCAACCCTTTTTCGTCAACTACAAATGGAAGCACGAACTCATCTAAAGTATCTTCTTTGTAAGAAGCCTCGACACCTTCAGTTGCGGATGCAAATTTCTCACCTGCACCTTTGGTCATGGCATCATAAGACAACTGGGTACGGTCAAAGTTCTTATCCCGGTCCATAGCGTAGTAGCGCCCGGAAACCGTTGCGATTTTACCAACGCCAATTTCAGATAATTTAGCTTCCATCGCTTCGATGAACCCAAGGGCAGACTTTGGCAAGACGTCACGGCCATCTAAGAAAGCATGGACAAACACGTCATTGGCACCATGATGTTTAGCAGCCTCTACCAACGCATCCATATGGGAAGAATGGGAGTGGATCCCGCCTGGCGACAATAAGCCTAGGACATGGACTTTTTTTCCATTGGCAACCGCTTGCTTCACTGCTGCTTCAATGGTTGCGTCTGTATTGAACTCACCATTTTTCACTGCAAGGTTGATGCGTGTCAAACTTTGATATACAATACGGCCTGCACCGATGTTAAGGTGGCCTACCTCAGAGTTCCCCATTTGTCCCTCTGGAAGCCCAACGGCATTTCCCTGGGCTGTCAATTCACCATGTGGGTATTTATCGTAGTAGCGCTTGAAATTTGGCATTTTAGCAGCCTTTACCGCATTCCCGACTACCTCGTCACGCAAACCGAAACCATCTAAAATAATTAATGCAACAGGTTTTTTCGCCATCGAATATGTCTCCTTCTCATAAACAGATTTTATCTCATCCAGTATAACAAAATATTAGTAAAATTGACAAGACATCTCCAAATGTAAACGTTCATCTTTTTGGTTTTGTGCTAAAAGCCCGGCATTTTTAGGAAAACTAAGCTCCCAGGCGGCCCTTTTCCCGGTTGTCCCTGATTTCCTGGGCCAGTTCCAAAAATTTGCGCATCCGGTGGTTGACCCCTGATTTGGTAAGCTTGTGGCCCCGTTTTGTGGCGATTTCCGCCAGATAGCTTAAGTTCTCCTCGGGAAATTCCAGACGGAGGCGGGCGACGTCCTGAAGCTTTTGGGGCAGGGTGTGCAGGCCATAGGCCTCGTCCACCAATTCAATGTTGGCAATCTGCTGCCCCGCAGCGGTCAGGGTTTTGGTCTCATTGGCAATCTCGCAGTTGTTTAGCCGGTTGTCCGAATTCCTGATGTCACGGATGATGCGCACATCCTCAAAGTTAAGCACCGCGTTGTAAGCTTCTATGACCCTAAGAAAATCGCTGATCTTTTCGGCTTCCTTGATGTAGACGATGTGGCCTTTTTTCCGGGCGAGGACACGGGCATTCAAATCATAGCCATTCATGAGCCCCATCAAGCCATCGGCATGCTCCCGGTCCAGTGTGAAGATTTCAAAGTGATAGGACGACGTTTCCGGATTGCTCACCGAGCCGCCAGCCAGGAAAGCTCCTCGCATGTAAGAACGGCGGCAGCATTCATGGCCAGTCATTTCCTCGTCGATGCCAAGGACAAACCCGGCAGGGCCTAAAATCCCCAGCTCTTCAGCAATTTCCCTGGCATTGCGTTTGATCCTGATGATGTAGACATTGTTTTTTTTCAGCTTCATCTTGCGACGGGACAGTAGGTCCACTTCCGTATCGAAGATTTGCTTGATCAAGGTCAGCGTCCGCCTGGCTATGGCTGCATTTTCCGTTTGGAAATCCAGAACCATCCCCCGGTTGGACAATGAAATAATCCCATTCATCCGAATAAGCGCCGATAATTCTGCCTTGGCGCAGCAAGGCTCGTTTTGCAGCTGTACTAATTCTTTCTTCGTTTCTGATGCAAAAGACATGCGATCACCCCTTTTATGAACAACGCAGCCCAATGTGCCGGTCGTTCCCAAAAATGACGGGTACTTTAGCATAAATACCAAGTACCCGGTTGTTTATTATTCCATTTCTTCTAAATCCAACAGCAGGGAAAAAATCGTCGCCGCCACTTTTTTTGCGTTGTGGCGGACTTCCCCATTGGCCGTGTACGCCACGATCCGGCTTTTGATGACCGCGATCCCATGGCTTTGCAATTTTTTTTGATCCAGGGAAACGGCATCTGCCCCCATGGCCCGATAGCGGACCAAGGTTTCTTCCCTTACTTCTTCATCGTTGACGATGATTTGGTCGATGACGCCCATTCCTATATGGTCCTCAATGGCCTTCACATGGCCAAAAGCCGATAAACCATGGCTTTCACCCGGTTGGGTCATGACATTGCACACATAAACGCAAGGCGCTTTCGTCCTGACGATCGCTTGGGCGATTTCACCCAGCAACAGGTTTGGGATGATGCTGGTGAATAGGCTGCCAGGTCCCAAAACAACCATGTCAGCTTCCATAATGGCATCTACCGCCTCCCGGTATGCGATTGGCTCCGAGTTATTATAATACACCCGCTTGATGGTTTTGTCAAGGTTTGGTATCAGCGACTCGCCAACCGCCACGCTCCCATCTTCATATTCAGCACATAAGGAGAGTGGGCTATTGGAGACGGGCAACACCTTCCCGCGGACCTTCAGCACCTCGCTAAGTGTCTTGATTGCTGAGGCAAAATCCCCGGTGATATCGGTCATGGCCGCAATCAATAAATTCCCTGTCGGGTGCCCTGCCAGCCCATTCACGCCGCTGAAGCGGTATTGAAGCAATTCCTGCACGACTGGCTCCACGTCAGAAAGGGCTACCAAGACATTGCGGATGTCTCCAGGCGGCGGGACCTTGAAATCCTGGCGCAGGGAACCTGACGATCCCCCGTCATCGGCAACCGTCACGACAGCTGTTATGTCGAGCGGGTAACGTTTCAAGCCCCTTAAAATGGTTGACAGTCCCGTCCCCCCGCCAATAACTGCTACTTTTAAATCGTATTCTGGCACAGTTTTCCACTCCTTTTTCCTCTTCAAAAACATAAATTCCCTCTAAAAAACCCATAAAGCATTTATTTGCGGTACGCCTTGCTATAATCCCGATGGGTGGAATTGGTGACATAGTCTTTTTCGAATGCTTTTTTAAGGAATTCAGAAATGGCGATGGAGCGGTGCTGGCCGCCAGTACAGCCAATCCCTACCACAATCTGTGATTTTCCCTCTTTTTTATAATTAGGAATCAAAAAGGCCAGCAAATCTACCAGTTTATCCAAAAATATATGGGTTTCATCAAAGTTCATGACGTAATCATAAACCGGTGCGTCAAGCCCTGTTTGGACCCTTAGCTCTTCGATGTAAAAAGGGTTTGGCAAAAATCGGACATCAAACATGACATCCGTGTCGATGGGCGTCCCATGCTTGAAGCCAAAGGACATAAAGGTCACGCTGAAATAATCGGTTTCCGTATCGGAATATTTTTCAATGATTTTATTTTTCAGGTCCTTGGCAGGCATCCCGCTGGTGTCCAGCTTGAAATCAGCGATTTCCCTAATGGGCCGCAGCAATTCCCGTTCTTTTTGGATGCCGCCCAATAGGTTGGTTTTTCGTGACAACGGGTGGGAGCGCCGTGTTTCCTTATAGCGCTTGACCAGGGTTTCATCATTGGCATCCAGGTAAAGGATATGCAAGTTGATGTAATGGCTGTCATGAAGGAAATAAAGCATTTCGTCAATCAAGTCAAAGTTGAGGGACCTTAAATCGATGACGACCCCCAAATTGACCTCCGTGTCCGTCGTATCCTGCAACAAATCGATGAGTTTAGGCAACAGCTTCAATGGGATATTGTCAATGCAGTGGTATCCCAAATCTTCAAGGCTGTTGAGGACCACGCTTTTCCCGGCCCCGCTCATGCCCGTCACCATTAATAAATTCACTTTTTTCAAAGATTCCATCCCCTTCCCATTTTCTCTTTATGTTGCCAAATGTAAAAATTCATAGTCTTTAGTATAGTATTGGGTGGTCACCACAGTTTCATGCACCTTGGGGTCCAACAACTTCAAAATTAGGTAACGGTCCCCTTCAAACATGGGAAGATGGCTTAAATCCTGGACCGGGTGCCACTGCAAGATGCCTTCCCGGTTATAGGGTGCCAGTTCCCCGGCCGCACCGCTGCCGACGATGGTGAACAAAAGCCATTCATGATCCTGTTCGTTTACGACAATGGTCGTTACCGCACCTAAGCGGGCACCTTCTAAACGAAGCCCCGTTTCTTCCTGAAATTCCCTAAGCCCTGTTTGAATGACATGTTCCCCAAACTCCGACTTCCCTCCTGGCAAAAACCATTTTTGGCGCCCTTCTTTAAATAAGAGCAACACCTGCCCATCCCTTATCAGGAGCGTATTTGCCACACGCATGCCCTCACCTGCTTTCCTTCCCTATTATATCATATTTCATGGATGGAAAAAAGGGTGCCCTCACCGGCACCCTTCCAAGCATTTATTAAAATACACGCTCTACTTTTCCTGATTTCAAAGCACGGGCGGAAACGTAAACTTTCTTCGGTTTCCCGTTGACTAAAATCTTGACTTTTTGAACATTGGCCTTCCAAGTACGCTTAGAAGAATTCATTGCATGAGAGCGGGAATTTCCACTTGTCGTACGGCGACCTGTCACAAAACAAACGCGAGCCATAACCAGACCTCCTTTTTAAAAAGCACTTTTATTACTTTACCACAGAAACCCTGTTTAATCAAGAGCTTTTCAAAGTGGTTTCGATATATTTGTAAGCTGTCTGGGCGGCGATGGCACCATCATTCGTTGCCGTAACTACCTGCCGCAATTCCTTATTGGTCACATCCCCTGCCGCAAACACGCCCGGAAGCTTCGTTTCCATGTGGGGATTGACTTCAATGTATCCGCGGGCATCGGTAATCCCAAGGCCTTTCACCATGTTGGTAATCGGGTCAAGCCCGACATAAATGAACGCCCCGTCCACTTCAAGGGATGAAACATCCCCGGTTTTCACGCTTTTCGTTTTAATCGACCCTAGCTTTCCACTTGCTTCCTCAAAAGATTCAACCACGGTATCCCAAACCATTTCGATGTTATCGATGGCAAAGGCACGGTTTTGTAGGATTTTTTGGGCGCGAAGCTCGTCACGGCGATGGACGATGTAGACTTTTTCACATAACCCAGCTAAGTAGATGGCTTCCTCTACCGCTGAGTCACCGCCACCGATGACAGCGACTTTTCGCCCTTTGAAAAAGGCTCCGTCGCAAATGGCGCAAAATGAAATCCCGCGTCCGGATAGTTCTTTTTCCCCTGGGACATTTAGGGGGCGGTGAACGGTACCGGTTGCTACGATAACGGCTTTGGCTTCCACTTCCTTTTGCCCTAGGTTGATGCTATGTGTTCCATTTTCTAGGACTGTAACGTCCTGGACATCCCCGTAAACGTACTTGGCGCCTGTTTTTTGGGCATGCTCGAACATTTTCATGGATAATTCCGGCCCGGAAATCATTTCAAACCCGGTATAGTTTTCAATTTCTCCCGTATTGACCATTTGCCCACCTGGTGCCCCACGTTCAATCATGGCCACATTTAGGCCGGCACGGGCAGCATAAACCCCCGCCGTAAGCCCTGCAGGCCCTGCACCGATTATCGCTAAATCATATATTTGTTTTTCCATTTCAGTCACTCCCGCTTTTTACAATTTCAATCATTTCATCAGCATCTTTAATTATATAGTCCGGGGCAAATTTTTTCAAATAATCTGCTCCTTTAAATGCCCATCCCACCCCTATACTGGTGACGCCAGCATTTTGGGCAGCATGGATATCGTGGGAATTATCTCCTACCATCACAGCTTCCGATGGTTTAAGACCAAAGAACCGAAGGGCTATCTCAATAGGTTCTTGATGGGGTTTAGGATTTGCCACTTCATCCCCAGCCAGGATAAAGTCAAAATATTTCTCCAAATCCATCAGGCGAAGGCCGCGCAGCACCACGTCCCGTTTTTTGGAAGAAACGATGGCCAGGGATAGCCCCATCCCTTTAAGTGCTGAAAGCATCCCGTCGATGCCAGGATAGATTTCAACCATTTCATCATGATAGCGGAGGTTCAGCTCACGGTAGTGGGAGACAAAATCTGATGCCTTGTCAGCAAAATACTTGTTCCCTGTTTCCTCGAGCGTAGGCCCGATGCAATCAAGGATTTCCTCTTGGCTCATCGGGCGGCCTGGCATCAAAGCGCCAAACGTTTCCTCGAAGGTGCGGATTATCAGTGGATTGGTGTCCACCAAGGTGCCATCAAAATCAAAAAATACTGCTTTTATCATCATATCCCGCCTTTAGATTGCGTAATTTTTCGTTGTTTTTTTGATTTTTTTCCCACCATAATAGCTGGAATAGGTCTCCACGTTAAGTTTTTTGGCCCGGCGGATGGCTACTGCCAAAACGATGGCTAAAATAATAGCGATGGAAATAAACTGGGCCATGCGGATGTGTTCGGTGAGCATCAGGCTATCCGTGCGCATGCCTTCGATGAAAAAGCGCCCGATGGAATACCAGATGCCATAAAAGGCGGCAATTTCCCCCACCAACAGGTTGCTGAGCCTGCGAAGGATCAAAACGGCGAGGGCAAAGCCCACTAGGTTCCATAGGCCTTCATATAAGAAAGTCGGATGATGGTAGGCCCCATTGATGAACATCCCATCCACTACAAAGCGCGGCAGGGACATGCCTGTCAAAAATTCCCGTTGGGCATCAATGGTTGCCCCCGGGACGATGCCGCCATGGGCTTCTTGGTTGAAGAAGTTGCCCCAACGGCCGATGGCCTGCGAAATGAAGAAACTGACGAAGCCGATGTCCATTATCAGCCAGGGGGTAAAGCCCTTTTTCCGGCAATAAACCAGGCCGTAAACGAACACTACGATGAGCGCGCCGTGGATGGCCAGCCCCCCTCTTTGGATTTGGATGATGTAACCCGGGTTGCTGGCATAAAAATCCCAGTTGAAGGCGACGTAATAAATCCTTGCCCCTACAATGGAGATGGGAAGCCCCCACATGACCAGGTCCTGAAAAAATTCCGGTTTGATGCCCATCCTCCTGCCTTCTGCGGCCGCAAACAGGTAGCCCACAAAAACCCCTGTCAAAATCATGACGGCATACCAGGCGATGCTGATAGGCCCAAGGCTGATGAATACTGGATTAAGGGGTTCGATGGCTGCATGGTTCATAAATTCCCCTCCTATTCTGATTTTTTGTTTTTGATGAAGTCATTCAATTGATTGGTGAAAGACTCGGCAGCATTATAGCCCATAGTTTTCAACCGGTGGTTCATAGCCGCCACTTCGATGAGGGAAGCGATGGAGCGCCCTGGACGGACAGGGATGATGATTTTGGTGATGTCAGTGGAGAAAAGCCGCTCATGGTCATCTGCAAGCCCAATCCGGTTGTATTCCTTGCCAGGAGTCCAATCTTCAAGTTCGATGATCAGGGTCACCCGTTTCTTGTGCCTGAAGGCCCGGGCCCCGAACATTTCCACGACATTGATGATGCCAATGCCACGGACTTCGATGAATTTTTTCAGCAATTCCGGGGCGCGCCCTACAATCATGCCAGGCTCTTTTTCGTAAACATCCACCCGGTCATCGGCGATCAGCTGATGTCCCCGGTGGATAAGCTCAAGGGCGGTTTCCGACTTACCGATGGAGCTCTTCCCCTTGATGAGGACACCGATCCCGTTCACGTCAACCAATACCCCATGGACCGACTCGACTGGCGACAGTTCCTCTTGCAAGAAATTGAAGATGGCTGAAAATAGCTCTGATGTGTCCTTGTCGCAGCGAAGGAGGGGGACACCGACTTCCTCGGCTAGCCCCTCCATCGCTGATGGGATTTCAAAATTATTGGAAAATACCAGGCAAGGGGTATCCTCAGTCAAGATGACGGCCAGGCGGGTTTTAAGGGTTTCAGTGTCCAATGAATTCAAATAGCTCCATTCCTTGGTCCCGATGATCTGCACCCGGCGTTTGGTGCGGCTCTTGTAATACTCCGTATGCCCAGTCAATTCCATTCCGGGACGGCTGAGCATCGGCTCCGTAATCGGCCGGGACAAATCAGCTGATTTGGTCACTACTTCCAGGTTTAATTCGTCGATTAATTGCTGTACGGTTATCTTCATCTGCACACGGTCCTCACTTTTGCATATTTCCCTTTATTTTAACAGTTTTTGCGGTTAAACGCAAATATAAAACACCCGCCGGGGATTGCACAGCGTGCCAATCCCCAAGCGGGTGTTTTATATGTTCCAAAGGCGCCTGCCTGATTTTATTGCCGCAGCTAATGACCTAGATTATTGATTGTCGTAAGAACTTTCACTAACTGGCTGTCTTTGGCATGTCTTTTCAAGCAAGGGCTTTTTGGAATCTCAAGATTACCAGCCCAATCTTAGGACATTAGTTTCGATATTTTGGCGTCCAAAACTCCTGGCGCCGCTATCCATTAATAAATCTACCACATTCCCCACAACCTTGCCGCCCCTGTCAAGGACGATGGCAGGCCCGACCCCGGATATTTCCATGATCGTCCCACATGGGAAAGAGCGGTCCGCTGCAATGATCCGGACATTTCCGAATTCACTGTCAGGGAAGAAAATATTGGATGTGACATCCCGCCCATTACAGGCGACCCTGCCGGTGCATCCCGCACAGGTGGCGTAATAGGCCGTCATATTTGCCGTAAAGGTTGAAAGGATTTCGTGGCCGCTTGCTGTTGTCGGTGGTTCGAAAGTCCCGACGTGGATAATACGGGCAGTACCGGCGTCTACGATGTTTTGCTGCACTTCGCCTGTTGATACCCGCTCCCCATTCTCATAAGTATGCTGCAAGACCCGCTCGATAATCCGTGGCGATCCTTGTTGGTGGACCCGCTCAACGCCTAGGCGAAGGGTGTCCGTTTCAACATACTGCGTTTCTAGATTGGCCTGTTCAGTGACCGTTTCATACTCAAACCCAATTCGTGTGATGCCGATTTCCATGCCCTCTTCAACAAAGTCCGTCAGCAAAACGGAAACTTCATCGGCGTCATTTAAATCGATGTCACGTTTTTCAAGGATATCATTGACTGTGGATGTGGTGGTCACATAAAGCCTTGAGCGCAGCCCGCCATCGTTGATGACAATCGGCTTGGCGCGGATGATTTCAATTTGCATCCCGTCATAGACTTCTTCGTCAAGGCCCACATTCAATTCATCAAAATTCCCAACCCTTACCAGGGCTTCTTGCAATACGTCGCCAACGACCTGCTGATAGGTAGTCAGCGTAATGAGCTCTCCATTGTCTTTGATGTTTACTTCCTTTAAGTTGGATTGCATGATCACGTAGATGCCTACCACTATTAAGCCTACCGACATAATAAAGGCAATTAGATCTCGTTTCATAACATGTGCCTGCCATACCCAAACCACAATTTCCCGGTTTTCCAGTAGGCAGGTTCACCCCCTTCTTTTTGTCCGATAAACAAGCAAGTAATCTTGTCTAGGAGTAGCTTACGACGAGATTATCTTAGCACGGTCAAAGAAATCGGTCAACCTGACTGACGGTTACATCAGGTTTTTAACACATCTTTTACACATTTAGGACACATTAACCCTTAATTTAGGACACATTCTCCATAATTCCCCTAGCCATTCATCTTTTTTGTCAATACAGGACGAACCCTAAATATTCTGACCCTTCGGCTTTTATGCTAAAACTTGGGACTCAGTGACGGGAAGGTTCCTTATCCAAAACTTTTTGAAGGTACTTCCCAGTGTAAGACCCTTTCGTTATTGCCACTTCCTCGGGGGTTCCCTTAGCAATGATGGTGCCTCCGCGGCTTCCCCCTTCGGGGCCAAGGTCCACTATGTAATCCGCCATTTTGATGACATCTAGGTTATGTTCGATGATGATGATGGTAGCCCCTTCGCTGACAATCCGCTCAAGGACCAAAAGCAGCCGCTTGACATCATCCACGTGAAGCCCCGTGGTGGGCTCGTCAAGGATATAAACGGTCTTATCCGTAATCCTCCGATGAAGCTCAGAGGCAAGTTTTACCCGTTGGGCCTCGCCGCCTGACAGGGTGGAAGCCGATTGGCCCAGTTGGACGTAACCAAGCCCCACATCCACCAAGGTCGTCAGCTTGCGGGCAATTTTCGGGTGATGCTCGAAAAAGTTGGCGGCCTCCTCAGCCGTCATGGCCAAGACGTCGGCAATGTTCTTGCCCCGGTAAAGGACGCCCAGGGTTTCACGGTTATAGCGCCTGCCGCCACAGACCTCGCATTCGACGTACACATCCGGCAAAAAGTGCATCTCAATCTTTAGGAGCCCATCCCCGCGGCAAGCCTCGCAGCGGCCGCCCTTGACGTTAAAGGAGAAACGCCCTTTTTGGTACCCCCGCACTTTCGCTTCGTTAGTGGCTGCATACAGGTCGCGGATGTCGTCAAAGACCCCGGTGTAAGTCGCCGGGTTGGAGCGCGGGGTCCGCCCGATAGGGGACTGGTCGATGTCGATGACTTTTTCAATGTGCTCAAGCCCCCGGATTTCTTTGTGGCGGCCCGGCCGGTCTTTCACCTTATAAAGCTTTGAGGCAATGCCCTGGTACAATATATCATTGATGAGGGTTGACTTCCCGGAACCTGAAACGCCGGTAATGACGTTAAGGATGCCCATCGGCAATTTCAGGCTGACATTTTTAAGGTTGTTTTCGGTAGCGCCGATGACTTCTAGGAAATTCCCATTGCCCTGGCGGCGGGAAGCTGGCAAGTGAATTTTTTTGGCACCGCTTAAATATTGGCCGGTGATGGAGTTTTTATCCTTCATGACTTCCGCAGGCGTCCCCTGGGACACCACCGTTCCCCCATGGATACCCGCACCGGGACCGATGTCGATCAGGTAGTCACAGGCCATCATGGTGTCCTCGTCATGCTCAACGACGATCAGGGTGTTCCCCAGGTCGCGCATGGACTTCAGCGTCTCAATCAACCGGTCGTTATCCCGTTGGTGGAGGCCGATGGACGGCTCATCCAAAACGTACAAAACCCCGGACAGGCGGGAGCCGATTTGGGTGGCCAGGCGG
>WRGF01000197.1 GCA_009787345.1 Turicibacter sp. | reverse complement strand
CTCCCCGGGTTGCCCTGGGCCCCCGGGATTCCCTGCGGGCCGGCAGGGCCCGCGCCCCCAGCAGGGCCGGCAGGGCCTGGCGGGCCGTAAGAACCGGCTATCCCCTGTGCGCCCTGTGGTCCGATGTCCCCTTGGGAACCCGTTGGCCCCGTTGGCCCGCTGCCCTGCCCATTGATGACCTCAGGCGGGATCTGCATCCAGCGGTTGTTGACGGTGTCCCAGCCAAAGATGCGCCCGGTATCCTCGGCGATGTAAAACATCCCTGCCACCCCGCTAGCTGCCGTTTCTAGCAAGTCTCTTTCCGTAGCATAAGTCCCGGCAAGGACGCCAAATGGGACAAATGCCTGCCCATCGCCAAGCCCCGGGATGCCCACATCCACATACACCACAGGGTCGCCCTCGACGGAAACCGTCACATATTCCGGGGTATGGGTCTGAAAGCTCAAATCCACATTGGCTTTTTGGGTACCGCTTGAACCATCGGTTCCCACCACTTGAAACAGCGGCGTGCCAGTGGCTAACCGACTGGCGCAACCATTGCATATATTCGAGCCACCACCATTGCTGTCATCCATGTCGCAGCGGCAAGAGCAGCAGCGCCTCTTTTCTTTTTTCATACCTAACATCAACTCCCCTCTAGTTGGCAATCGAAAAAATTCAGTTGCCCTGCCGGGCCCAAAAACTGGGTTTTCCGTCTGGGTACCGGATTGAAGGACAACCATTTTCAACGGTAACGAGTATCCGATACACCCGCTTGTCTAAAACAAAGCCCGCAGGCACCCGGCATTGCTGGATGGTAAAGGCATACTTCCCTTCCCCTAAAGCAATAGGCGGGAACTGGACGCGGGTATTGTTATTGCTTTTATTGCTAAAAGCGTTGACCGCATAAGCGATGGGCTTTTGGCCCCCCGACCGTTCCTTCAGGGAGAAGGTGAAAGCCCCTCCTTCAAGGGGGCAATTTGGCTGGGGTACAAGCCTGGCACCAAAACAGGCCCTGGCACCTGCTGCTGTTGCAGGCGGCTGGGGGCAAGGGGCTGAAAACTCAGGCACATGGCTTTGGGTCGCCACCACTGCCTGATTGCGGTCCATTGATACCGTCACCGTCACAAAAGCTGGCGGGTGCTTGGATCCCCCGTCTTTTCTCACGATGTGGTAAGTATAAGTCCCCAGCACGGTATAAACCAAAGGGGCGAATGAGGCCGGGCAGGCCCCAATGGCCTCAAGGACATTGCCCGAGGGATCCAGTATGGGATTGAATTCAGAATCCGTCAAGATGTAACGGGGGGCCGGGCAAGTGCTTTTGCAGCAAAAGGCCACGCTATAAGCAACGCCAGGCGACACCTGGGTTCCCGGAATGTTTTCCAAAGCAACCACCACCTCTCGTGTATCTAAGGGTACCTCTATTAACTCGCTTTGCCCGCATTTACGAGGATTTTTTCGTCCAGCCGAGGAAGTGAAAATGCAGTGAAGTGGAGCTTCATGGCATTTTTGCTGACGACGGATGGGCGGAAAAAGACCGTAAATTCGGGTGAATTGGAGTTATTAGAGGTTCCCCTAACTTAATCTTATGCTCCGGGCTTGCCGAAAATCCCCAAAACCTGACAAGCGCAAAAAAACAGGGGGGCTTCCCTCCCTGTTTATCAGGCTTTCCATTGACTTTATTTGCATCATGTGATTAACGCCTCCTTGAAGATTTGGGGCTATAATAGCCCATTTGTTGGATGAATCCCCGGATTTTTTCTAGCTTATCCGAAGGTACATGCCCGGTAGCGATGGCCATGATTTCCTGGTTGCCAAGATTTTGGGCCACCATGAATTTTTTTAAGAGGGCCATGCTTTCATTGACCTTTTTCCCTTCTGCCAGGAGGGAAAGGACAAACTGGATTTCTGCAACCCCCTCTTGGTAAAAGGCAGGGTCGTAAAAATAACGGACATAATCAAAGATTTCACCGCCCTTGGCGGGTGTTTTCATCGCCATGATTTCCGCTGGGGTGAAAAACAAATGAAGCTTGGGGTTATTGATGGAGGAGAACATGTTTTTTTGGCGGGGTTTTCCCGTGCCGATGAACATCTCGCATTCATAGCGGCTCCCTGCGCCCAATTGGCAGCGGTTCAGATAGGAGGCATTGGCCCACCAGTAGTTGCCGGCAAAATAGCGTTCCGCCGCATTCCATTCCACGCCACATGCATCGTAATGCCTTAATGCCCCATAGCATTCCTCCCAGCGCCCCAAGATAAAGTGGTCCATCAGCTTCCGCCACTGAGCCAAATTTTTGATGGCTTCAGGATATTTCGAGTGGATGATGGGGGCCGAAACCCCTTTGGTGTGGAAATATAAGATTTTCGCCGCCGGGTTGCCTGCTGCCACCACCTTTGCCTTTTCGATGCTTGGGAATTCGTAAACATCCAGGCTGGGAAAAAACTGGACATCCATTTTGGGATAATCCCGAAAAGCAGACAATATCCTTAAAAAAGACGTGCGCCCTATATTGCCCGCCACATTGACATGGATTTTCACGGCTGCATCCCCAAGCCCGGTGTTTTCCAGGAGCCTGAGCTGTTCTTTTAGGACTTCTTCCCAGTTTCCCATAATGGCCACATGGTAGATAATGTAGATGGGGCCTGTCTTGCTCCTCATCGCCTGGTACCTCCCCTTGGCCTAGCGCCTTTCATTTTTTCGATATTTTCAATCAAAAAGACCAGTTTTTGGTTGTTGTTGAAATGCTGGGCCACCAGTTCCAGCAGTTTGGGCTTGCTCATTTCCCCTAGCCTGATTTTGTCGGCAAGCACCGTGATGCTTTCAGAACTTTTTTGCCCCATGGAAATGCGCCGCAGCAAAAATAGGGATTCGTATGGTTCGCCCCGGTAATACGCTTCTTCAAAGTAGTAATTGGCAAAATCAAATTTGGCGACGTTAAAGACCGCTTTGAATTCCTTGTCCTCCAGTTGGGCGGCTTCCCCGATGGTATGAAGCTTTTTGATGGCCCGGTTATCAAAACTTGAATAGAGGTTTTTCACCCGTGGGTTGCCGGTGCCAATAAACATCTCGCATTCATAGCGGCTATGGTAAGCCAGCGTGCAGCGGTTGATGTAGCGACCGGTGGCCCACCAAAAATTTCCGGAAAAATGGGGCCTGAATTTGGCGTTTCGTCCTGCCTGGGAGTCTTTGGGCGATAACCAGTCCACCCCACAGGTGTCAAAAGTCCTGAGGGACCGCAAACAATCCTGATAGCGCTCAATCACAAAATATTCCATGAAGCGCCGCCACTGCTTGTAGTTGTGGATCTGCTTGGGCGTATATAAATAGCCTTCGGGGCTTTTGACATGGGAGGAATGGCTGGCCCCTTTTGTATGGAAATAAAGAATCCTTGCCTCCGGGTACTCCCTGGCAATTTGGCGGACTGCCTCGATGGATGGGAATTCATAAGCGCTCAAGTCCGGTTTGTAAATAAATTTCACTTTGCCAAAAAAAGATGTGTTCGCCAATAAGACCAGCAAATCCCGGGAGACTTCGCCCACGACCGATACGGTAATCCGGTCAGCAGCGGAACCAAGGCCCGAGGATTCCAAGAGTGCCAGTTGTTCTTGTACGATTTCATACCAATTGCCCAGGATTGCAATGTGGTAGACGATTTCAATGTGTTGTTTCATTTCCCGATTTCACCTTTGTTAAATTTTTTAGAGAGTTTTGTTGCTTGTCTTTGGAGTGAGCGGCAGCCCGCAGTTGCAGGCCCCCGGGGCACTGCCTCAACGGCCGCCTTTTTTCCAACCCCTGTGGAAGCCATAGCCGTCCACGAACCATTCATTTTTGTAATAGTAATCGTACCAGTTGAAAAATGTCAGGCCCCCGGGGAACTGGATGCGCATGTTGTTGATTTCCCAGTCCCGGTGGTATTCCTTGATGCGTGGGTTGTCAATGGAGGATTGAAGGACTTTTACTTTGGGGTTGCCGGTGCCGATGAAGGTTTCGCAGACGAAGCGGTCCCCTTGTCCCAAGCGGCATCGGTTGATGTAGGTCGCATTGGCCCACCAGAAGTTGCCGGAAAAATGGAAGTCGGTGCGCCCATTGACGCTTCCCCAGTCTGTCCCGCAGGCATCGTAGGAATCCAGGTATTTGACGCAGTCCCGCCATTTATTGATGGTGTGGTACTCCAAGAACTTGCGCCACTGGACCAGGTTTTTGACTTGCGTGGGGGTCCAGCGGCTGTTGACGGATGTTGCCACCCCGTGGGATGCCCCTTTGGTGTGCATGTACAAAATCTGCGCACCAGGGTTTTCAGCGGCAATCCGTTGGACCGCCCTGATGGAAGGGAACTCGCATTCTTGAAGGTAAGGGGTCGAGGAAACCCTCATTTTTTTATAATACGGGTTGGTTGAGAGGAGGGAGTACAGTTCCCTGTTGAATTTTCCGACGATGGAAACGGTCAGTTGGCTGCATGCATCCATGAGCCCGGTCTCCCGCAATAAATCCAGTTGTTCTTTTACTATATTGTAATACCCACCCATGACGGCGATGTGGTATACAATTTCAATCTTTTTCACTTTTTGTTCACCTTTTCGTTAAGTTGTTGACAGGAAATCCCTAATGTATTATATGCACCGGGGGGCACTGCCTCATCGGCGAATACCTATGGGGCGTGCAAAAAGGGCCAATAAATCCTGGCCCTCAATAGGTGGGTTATTTACGGCAGCCGCATGATTTCTTGGCAGGGGCCGCAGGTTTTTTTTCAGCTTTTTCCCCGGAAGCCTTTGGCACAGGGACATTCCTAGGCGGCACGGTGGCCATGCTGCCCTTGCGGAACGTGAATTCCACGCCCTGGATTTCAAATTTTTGCTGGACGATGGTATTTTGGATGACCTCTTGCTGGTACACCACTGGGATGATTTCAGTGGCCATGGCCTGCTGCCTGCCGACCGGTTTTCGGCTATCGTAATGGGTGCGGCTGCGGGCGCGGGTGTTTCGCTCGACTTTTACTTGCGGCTTGGGGGCAGGCTTTGGCGCTTCTTTTTTTGCCGGTGCCGGCCTTTGGGTTTGGGTACGGTTCTTATTTTTGCAATTGCACATGATGGGATTCCTTTTTTGGTGGGTATAGTGGGACACATTATAACGTATTAAGA
Organism: Turicibacter sp.; assembly: GCA_009787345.1. Lineage (GTDB taxonomy): Bacteria > Bacillota_I > Bacilli_A > MOL361 > Turicibacteraceae > WRGF01. The sequence continues at coordinate 22,559 of WRGF01000197.1, read as the reverse complement.
AGCCGTGTATTTGTTAAGGGCAAACGCCAGGATTCCTGGAAATTTCCGTTATTTCAAGGTCGGGCCGCTAGCATTGTCACAAATAGGCTTGGTAATCTTTCATAATCCGCTCAAAACTTTGGATGTATGCTAAATCCCCTGTATTCTTCAAAGCGAGGTACAGGGGCCAGTAGTCCATCAGGGGAAACTGTGCGAGGGCCGTTTGAAAGGCTTCCCGCAGGTCATCAGGCGACGCCAGGAACGCCCCGTTTTCGTAGGAGCCAGCAATAAGGTTGAAAAAATCCGCCAAGAGCCAGATGCCGTACTTGAAGGTCGCCTGGTCCCCATGCCAGCGGAATTTGGAGAGGTGGTCATCGATGAAATACACATCCCCCTTAAGGCATAGCTTGAGGTACAGCTGCACGTCCAGGTAAAAGCGCAGGTCATGGCCAAAATACCGGGTCAGGGGCAGCTCCCCCACCGCCGATTTCTTGAAAAGCACCGTCGTAGGCTCCCCGATGAAATTGCGCCCCTCTAAAAGCAGCCGCCGCCCCACTTCAAGGCCCGCCACTTTCCCCTCCGAGATATCCACATGGTGATGGAGGGTTGTGATGGGCTTTCCAAGTTGGTCCATGAATACCCGCCGGGAGGTGACCAGGGACAGGCTTTCGTCCTCAAGGAAGCGCGCCATCATCTGTGAAATTTTCGTCGGGAAGTATTCATCGTCGTCAAACAAATAACTGATGTATTCCCCCGAAGCATGGCCCAAAAGCTGGTTGTAGTTTTGGGCAAGCCCCCGCAAGGCATCCTCCCTTGCATCCACATACCTGACATCCGGGTAGCCTTGGACCAGGTCCTTCACCCCATCATCGGTGCTATTGTCGCTGACGATGATTTCCAGGTTGGGATAATCCTGTGCCAACGCCGAGTCGAGGGCAACCTTCAAGTAATCAGTTCGGTTGTACGCCGGGACCAGGATGCTGACCAACGGGAAATTTTCCAAGGGCATGGCAGGACAGCGGTTGTTTTGCCCCTTATAAGCAAAAGCCCGGGCATAATAATCATCGGGTGCCTCATAACCGGAAAATTCCGACAGCTGCTGGCAAAACCCACTGGCATCCCCGTCCATCCCATAATACAGGGGCGACGCTTCCACCTCGGTAAAGCCAAGGCGTTCTAAAAGAAGCACGCCGTCATTGGGAGTGAGGGCATCTTCAAGGGACAAAACCTTCTCCCCGCCCAACAGTTTTTCCACCCATTCGCCGTACATGGCATTTTCCTGGTCGAACACGAGGCATCCTTGGGGCGTGAGTGCCGTTTTAGCCCCCACCAACGTTTCGTAGATACCCCCTGCCCGCAAGTAGCCGCCGCTGATGGCAATCAGGTCGAACTGCCCGGCTGGCAACGGGAAGCTGATGGGCTTGACACATTTGGCAAAAAGCCGGGCATATGCGGGGTTGGGCTCATCCCCAAAGAAGGTTGCACCGGGGAACCGGGTTTTAAGGCGCAGCAGGTCCGTCCCGATGCCATAGCCCAAATATAAAATTTCGGGGGCATCTTCCCTAATGTCCGCCATTTGGGACAACTCGGGGCTGTATTCATAGGCCGCCATCGGGGAAAACCCCCACTTCATCTGGAACTTCTTGCGGTTCACCCCCCGAAGGATGTTGCCAGAAATCCCTGCCCCGAAACTGCCGCCCCCAAAATGGTCGATGAAGCAGTCTGGGCATTTCAACAGGCTATATCCTGCTTCAAGGAGGCGGCAAGACAAGTCGTCATCCTCGCAATACCCCGGCGAAAACCGCTCGTCAAAGCCCCCCACTGCCTCATAAGCCTCCCGCTTAAGCAAAAAGCAATACCCATGAAGGACGACCGAATGATGCCAACGGGCGGGGGTGCTGACATTATTTTCTTTGGCAAACGCCTGCGGAGTCAATGCTTGGAACCGCTCCAAGTGCTGGAAATGTTCCTTGCCAAGCCCCTGTACCGCACCGATCGACGGGTCCGAATGCAGGGCAACCTGGAGGTTTTCCAGCCAGTTGGGGGTCACCAGGACATCGTTGTTCAAAAATAACAGGTCGTTTCCCGCTGCTGCTTGGGCAATCCCTTGGTTGCAACCCGCTGAAAACCCCAGATTGGCCGGGTTCAACACGGTTTTAAGCCCCGGTTCGCCCTTTAGCCACAGGGGGGTCCCGTCCGTCGACCCGTTGTCCACCACGATGATTTCGTAAGTGCCTTCTGGGGTATGTTTTTTGATGCTTTCAATAACCCCGATGGTGTAAGCCAGGTTATTGAATGCCAGGATGATGATGGATGTGTTCATGATTTCCCCCCTTTTTTATTTAGGGCCATGAGCAGGTAGCGGATCATGGGGCCATAGGCCGCCAGGGAATGGGTGGCGGACTCGCTTTTGTCCTTCCTTGCGAAAGCCTCTGCCAATGCCAACCGGTTTTTTTCCCCGCTGGCAGCCGAAGGCCGTGAAAGTTTTTGGAGGTATTCCCCCATCGACTTGGGATTATAGTGGCATAGGGCAAAATAAGGAAGCCCAAAATCACGAATTGCCTCCCTGCCCGTGCCCACGGACTCGGACACCTGCAAGTTCCCGTCCAATCGCCTCAGGGGCTCTTTTAGCATCAACACCCCATGGGCCGAAAAAGAAGGGAATTCTTTCAGCTTTTCACAAACCAACGGGTTAAATTGCAGGATGGTCTTGATTTCCCACACCTCGGTCTGAAGGCTGTAGCCAAGCCCCTGATGGTTCGGGAAGCGCTCCACCATAAGCCCTTCTTCGTAATCTTGTTGCCCGTTGCTTCCGAAAAACACCCAGTCCAGATTGATGGCATCCACCAGCGGCCCATAATGTTGTAAAAGGGCAGGCAGGTTGTTTGTTTTGTCATCGGCCGTCCACATGAATTCGTCAAGGTCGATGTAGGCGCACCACTGGGCCTCGTGCTGGATTTTTTCACAGGTGACGTTTCGGTAATAGCTGCCCTGCTTGCCCCGAGTGTCCTCATACTCAACCGTCACCATGCCCAGGCCTTCCCATTTCCCCAAAATCTCCATGGCCCTCGGGTAGTCTTGAGATTTCGGGTCATAGCGCAGGTAAAAGTGCTGGACGCCTTTTAGGAGGTGGTAGGCCAGCCATTCGTCCAGGTAGCGGGCCTCCTCCCGGGCAATGGCGCAAACGGCCAAAAAGTAAAGCTTTCCCTGCCCCTGCTTATTCAACCTTTTCATCGTTTGCCACGGTCGCTATTTCTTCAGGTGAAGCAGGCCCTATAAGTTCCGGCTCTGTTTGCGGGTCGGGTTCCAGGGCAGGCTCGATTGTTTTTTCGGCCTCTGGTTCTTGGACAGCTTCGATTTTCGATTCTTCTTCTATTTCTGTCGCTTCTTGGTGTTCGGTTTCATGGGCCGCCTCCACTGCTTCTTCCAATCCTTCCAAGATTTCTTTTTCCAAAGCAGGTTCGGGCGCTTCTGCCGGGTCCTCAATATTGCCGCAATTTCGGGTGTAGCCTTGGTAAATGAATTCGCCGCCTTCAGCGGAAAAACCCTCCAACCTTTCTTCCCATTTGGCTTTAAGGCCACTGTCTAAACTGAACAAGCAATAATATTTTTCCCATAGCCTTTGGACCGCTTCATAGAAATTGGTGGTTTCGGAAATTGAGTTTTCCTGGCGGTACACATCCACCAGCACTTCATTCAAAAACACCACCTTGAAGCGCTGGGAAATGCGGATGACCAGGTCCCAGTCCTGAAGCCTTAAAAGCCCTTCGTCAAAATTTTCCTCAAGCAGGGCTTCTTTTTTCGCCAGGATGGTCTGGGTGCTGATGAAGTTGTCAAACACCAAAATAGAAGGGATGTCCTCGTTAGCAATCTCCTCCCTTGGGATGGGGCGCACATCGTCTTGGGTAAAATGGAGCATGAAGCAGCAGCCAATCAAATCAGCCCCTTGTTCCAACAGTTCCGCCAGTTGCAGCTCAAGTTTTTGGGGGAACCATTCATCGTCGCTGTCTTGAAAGGCAATGTACTCATAAGCCGCCTGCTGGATGCCAAAATTCCTGGCAACCGGCGCCCCGCCGTTTTTTGGCAGCCTGAAGTATTTGACCCGCTCGTCTTCAATGCCTGCCACTACTTCTTCGGTATTGTCTGTCGAGGCATCGTCCACGACAAGGACCTCAAAATCCTGGTACGTTTGGGCCAGGACGCTTTCGATGCTCCTGACGATGGTCTGGGCCCGGTTATAGGTGGGGATGATGACTGAAATCATGGGGTTCACATCCTTTCTGCAAAACGGTTACTGCGGGCATATGAAAATCCGGCCATTTTTTTCGAGGAGCTTGGTTGCCTGGTCATAGACCAGGGCGCTTTGATAGGCTGGGATTTTTTTCGAGATGAGGATGCAGCTGAATTTTTGCCCGGGGTACTGCCTCCCGAGTTGGTCATAAGGGACATTTGCCACATCAGCCACTTTGGCGGTAAATTTGGCGACTGCCGGGCTTGGCTCCAACCCATAATACTTAGGGCCGGGGAATTGCTGCTTTAACAAGAGCAGGGTCGCACCAAGGCCTGCCCCGATGTGAAGGATGTTCCCCCGCGCCGGCGCAATGGCCTGGACCGATTCGATGAGGGGGAGTTCCTGCAAGAATTCCTCATGGAAAAACCCCCACTTGTCCCGAAATTTTTCATTGTTCCCCTCAAGCAGCCGCAGATGCCTTTCCCGGTCCACAGAAAAGCTGGCACTCCCATAATGGTGGATGAAGCAGTCCCGGCATAAAAGCAGCTTATACCCTTTTTCCAAAAGCCTCAGGGAAATGTCATCGTCCTCGAAATTTCCTGGGGTGAACCGCTCGTCCAGCCACGTCCCCGCCTTGTTCAGCGCCCTTTTTTTGATGAGCAGGCAAAAACCGATAAGCTTCAGGCGCTCCTCCCATTTATCCGGCTGGCTTTTGTTGTTGAGCCGGGCAAACAACTGCATTTTAGCCATGTTCGTGCCATACCCTGTGGGGATTTGGGTTTCATAAGAAGCGCTGTTGGTGATGGGCCCCACCGCCCCGATTTTCGGGCTGGAATTTAGGGCTGCCAATAAATTCCCCAACCAGTTTTCCGTCACCACCACATCATTGTTCAAAAGCAGGATGTAAGCGCCCGTCGCTTTTTCGATTCCCTGGTTGCATCCTTTGGGAAACCCCAGATTCTCCTTGTTCTTGATGAGCACCACATCAGGCTGCGCCTCAAGCCAGGCAACCGTCCCATCCGTTGACGCATTGTCGATGATAATCAGTTCATAAGCCTGGGGGGTGTAGCGCCTAATGGAATCCAGGCACTCCTGGGTGTAAGCCAGCTGGTTATGGCATAGGATGACGATGCTCACCTTCCCTGATTGCCCTGACCGGTTTGCCCCCCGTTTTTTCGTCGCTGATTTTGCAACTGCCGTTTTAGCGGGGCGTTTCCTTTCAAGGGCTGGCTGCTCCGATTTTTTTCCCGAACTTAAAATGGCCTCATTCACGCAATCGTTCAAAAAAGTGGAGGCAAAGCATTCATCCTCCTTGTAAAATGCTACTTGCTTTTCCTTGATGGCAAGGGCTTTTCGGGCCATGCGCACTGCCGTGTCATAGTTTTTTTGCCTAAGGGCCTCCCTTGCGATGTCGGTGTACGGGCTTCTGGCGGTAGGGTAGGCGATGGCAATCTGCATCATTAATTTCAGGTAATTCCCATAATCGTTTTGGGATCGGAATCCTTGGGCGGCCAACCACCTCAGGGCAGTCGCCCGGTCAGGCCAGTCGGATTCGAAGAAATTTTCCAGGTCGCGGTCGTTGCCAAACATTTTGGAAACGGCATCGGCTAGCACGCCGGATTCCCTCAGTTTAAGCAGGCGATAAAATTCCCCCTGCAACCGCGTTTTCATTTTCCTGCTCAGCATCACATCACCCCCTACTTGTTCCAGTGGCTCCAATCCGTATTGAGAGCCTTTTTCTCGTCGTCGCTGATGCGGTTGTCCTTATACCAGGGCAGATGGCGGCAAGTGAAGTTGTCAGCCACCCTCAGCCCACTGAAAAACCCCTCGCAGATGTTGTCTTTGTTGTAGACCGCAAAGGTGGTGTCGATGGAGGCGTCATAAACTTTTGGCTTCGGGTACTCAGGCAGCGGCTTTTCCCAATAAACCTGCTCAAAATCACGGATGGACATGTTGCCGAAGGCGATGATGTCCTCCCTGAAATTGGGATGGGGCGAAATGTCCAGCGCCAGCCCCGCCTTGAAAACCGGTTGCTCCAGGGTGAGCTTCTTCAAGGTTTCGATGAAATTCCTTGGCATCTTCTTGTTGAATTCCAGGTCAGGGTCAGTGACCGCAAAGTGCTTGGGCAAAATGTCAAAAAATTTCTTCGCCATAAAAAAGCGGGGCCCGTAGTTGCCATTGTTTTGGACCAGGTTATAGCGGGTTTTGGTCCGCTCGTAAAAATCAAGGAGCGCAGGGGACGTCGACAGGTTGTCCCACACCCAGATGTTGTTCTTGTTGATTCCGAGTGCTTTCAGCTGCCCCAGCATTTTTTGCAGGTAGGTCAGGTTGTTGTAGGCGATGATGATGATGGGCACTTGCTGGCTTTTGGGCAGGTTCAGGATGTTTTGGCGGCTTAAATCATTCATGAGCCGGTACGAAAACGCCGTGTCCGGGCTGACAATCCCCCCTTCGCTGATGGCATCCCGCCCAATTTTTAGCGGGTCGCAGTCCGTCTTTCTCGCCTTCCTTAAAAAATGCAGCAGCGGGTTGAAGCCAAACTTCTCCACATCCGGGTTTTGTTCGCAATAAACCCCCGTATTGAATTTGGCGGACGGGTTGTATTTTTCCTTCGCGCCAATCACCAGGTAATGGACAATGGGATCCATTTTCGACTGCTTCACATCCGGGTAATGCCTCAAGTAATACTCCTTGTCAAAATGCTCGGATTTATTGATGACCTCATAATCTTCTTGCGTATATTTCATGTGGCGGCCTCCTTAAAGCTGTGTATATTTATATTCTTCCATTATCGCCTTAATCTGCTCGTCTTTTACCCCCTTCGCCCTTTTAAATGCGTAAAGGCTATGTACCGATTCGATTTCATCTGCCACGTCACGGATAATATGATATTGTGGGCGGGAATCAAAATCATGAATGAGGAGGACACTATCATCCCGGCAATTTAGCAAGGCACTCATGAAGCTAGCCACCCGAAACCTTCCATCAATCAAACACAGGTCAGTTTTTTTGGCATCGCATAACTCCCAGAGCAGGCTGTAATAATTCAGCCAAGAGAACTTTCGGTCATGGTTTAGGGGAAAGCCCCACTCACCTAATTGCCCAATATCCACGGGGATTAATCTAGGAAATAATGGCGTTTTTATTTTTAGGCATTCTTCCTTTACTTTTTCTTGCCACTCAACTGAGGAATCCACAGAATAAACATGGGCCTGAACTAATAGGCTAGCGAGTATCGTGCTACCCCCGCTGCCAAATTCCAGATAATAATGGGAGTTGCTGAGATACCTGATTAACATTTCTTGTTCCCCATCAGTCATGTGCGGGTGCAAACTAGTTTTTATTTTCAACAATTCCACCCCTTTGGGTTATCGCTCCCCAGGATTAATGCATGATTTTTTTTATTTTTTCCAAAGCCCTAAGCGACTTGTGTAAATGCACAGTAAAGGCCTCGTTGTCGATGCACTCTTCCTCGCCGATAAATAACCTGTCATCAGTGAAAATCTTCTGCGCCTGTTCCGCTGTTTTTTTTACTTCTTCCCACAAGCCAAGCTGTTCATCAATCTGGATTTTTTCTAAATAAGCCCCTCTCATAAAAGGTGCTTCCTCAAGTGCCAGTTCAATTGCTTTTTTAGCAGGCAGCCATAGGCCAAGTTTTTGGTACCACCCTGAAATATTCCTTAATAGTGCGTACCGGTAGGAAGGCCAATTACTTAAAAACAGATGTTCGACTAATTCAAATTCATCTTGAAAAAGGCTGATGCCTGCTAGGCACATCTGGTCGCAACGCTTCAAACCATTTGTTTTTGCTATTTTATAAATTTCTTTTTCCACCAAGAGTTTCCCCAGCATAACTGTTTGGTTCCAAACAAGTTTTGCAAGGGATTCCTCACCGGAATTCTTTAAGCAATCGGAAATCAATTTCCTGAGGTTGATTTGGCGGCTTGTGCCTTCTTTTAATATGAAGTACTCGTAAAGGGCTGCTTTTGATAACAAAGCCTCGGGCCTTTTTTCAAAAAGCCCCTCGGGTTCTGTTATCCCAAGGCTGGTGCAAGCCTTTAAAAAGTCCCTTTTTAAGATTTGGAATTCCTTTTCATATTCCTCTTTCATAAAGCATTGGTATTCCCGCTCAAAAAGTGCAACTCCCAGAGGGTTGTCCGTGACATATTTAACCATATTTTTGGTAATGCCGTCCTCTAAATAATTACAAATATAAACCACTTCATTGAACCAGCGGATTTTATAGCCGCTGTGGGCCAAGCGGAACCAAACGACAGCAGGTGTCACATGATATTCCCCTTCAAACTCAGGAAATCTAAATTTTTTCAACACCGCAGTGTAAAACACTTCTGCTTTATCCCCCATTATTTTAAACTTTTTTCGTTCCAAAGACGTGGCATCTAAAAAGCCATTCCCAAAACTGCCACCTATAGCCTGCGTCGGTGAAAATCCCCGATTGCCGGAAATCCCTGCAAAAGCTGGCTTTTCAGCAATTGGTATAGTTTGTTCCCAATTATGGATTTTTTTAAGGGAATCCGGCACCAGATAGTCATCAGAATCTACAATAAAAAACAATAAGCCTTTTGCCAGTTCTGTCCCGGTATTGATAGCCCTGTGCTTGCCCCCGCGATTCCCTTTTCGGATGTAGGTAATCTTAAAAGAATTCTCCTCAACAAGCCATTCCTTGATAAGTTCCCTTGTCTGGTCGCTGGAGCCATCATCAACAATCAGCCATTCAAAATCTTTGAACTCCTGGGCTTTCAGGGAATTATATAAGGCAGGCAGCGTATGGGCCCGGTTATATGTTGGGGTAAATACAGTAATAAATAATGAATCTCCCACTTTTATCCCCTACTCCCTTAAAAATTTTTCAATCATTGGGATAATGCGCTCCTGTGAGTAATTGTTAATCCGAAGGGTTGCGGCAACCTGAAAATATTTCAACTGTTTTTCATTGTTTATTAGGGATTTCAAGCCTTCTTCCAGTTCGATATTGGTATTGCCAACCAAAAGCCCGAATTGGCCATCACCCAGTTGCTGTCGGGTACCCCCGCAATCTGTCGCAAGGACAGGGATGCCCAGCGCCATAGCTTCCAAAGGCGTCGTTGGAAAGCCCTCGGTAAGCGAGGAGCAGACATATAAATCAGCCTGCTTCAAGTAAGGGTACGGATTGGTTTTAAACCCTAAAAATTTGACCCGTGTCCGCAGCCCAAGCTTGGCCACCAATTTTTGTAGCATGCCTTTCTCTTTTCCCTCGCCCACAATCCACAAATCATAATCATAACCAAGTGAAAGCAATTTTTTATGGATTAATATGAGCCTTTCAAAGCCTTTTTCATGTTGCAAGCGCCCGATAGTAACAATCGTGAATCGTTTTTTTGGCAGCTGCACATCCATTTTTTCATTTGCTTTTTCCCTGATTGCCGCAATGTCGATGGGGTTGTTGATGACGTTCAAGTTTTTTTCAATCCCGAATTTTTTGACGAATGAATCTTTGGAGCTTTCGGAAACAAATGCTATTTGGCTAAATTTTTGGTACGTTTCTTTTTGGTGCGCCACTGATTCATAGAGGCTAGCCGTCCATGGGAAATTAATCACATCGCTATGTACCCACGCAATTTTTTTATTCTTTTTATTAGGGGAATTGGCGACAATCTGGGTTGACCTGTCCTCGAGGAAAGCAACCTCGATGTCAAAATATTCATCGATGGCAAACTGGGAAATCCGGCTATCATCCAAGCCATTTAAAAATACCGACAGTTCAGGACAGGATTTGGATTTGCAATAAATGCTTTTGTACCTAGCATGTTTTTTTATTTCTTCGATGTAAATCCCTTCATCGGAAATATTAAGGACCGTCACGTCAAACAATTCTTTGTCGAGGTTTTTGACGAGGTCGACCAAAATGCGTTCAGCCCCACCCCCAAGCAGCGTGGAAATGACAAACAGGATTTTTTTCTTTTTCCCGCTAGGGTATTTTTGCTGGGTGACGGAAAAAAAATCTTTGACATGCCCATAGACTTCTTCTGAATCTTCCTTCCTCCAATAAGCCCACTGCATGTACCCTTTGATCCAACTGTCGATAATCCCCCGTTTTTGGGAGAACACCCCGAATTCCCGGTACTTGTTAGCGACGAAATTATAGCAGTTTTTCCGGTCGAGGAGGATTTTGTAGTTGGAGGTCATGGTCGTGATGATGCTATTGGGGTTAAAGTAATAATAATACAGGTATTGGTTGAGATGGGTTGTTCTTGGATGAAGCAAGTCAATCCATTTTGCAACCATCCAATCTTCGCCGAGGTTCACGCTGGGAAGCTGGCTATAATCAATTTTCCTCAAGAAAGATGCTTTAAAAAACCGCAGGCAAAGGGAAGGGTGCTCAAGTTCCTTCCTCTCCACCAGCTCTTGCTTGCCTGCATCGTAGTAACGGATAAAATTGAAGGTAGTCATGTCATTTTGCCTTTTCTCCGATTCGTTGAAACAAAGCTTGAGCGTGTTGGCATCAATCCAGTCGTCAGAATCCACAAAGAGGACATATTTCCCACGGACTTCCCGAAGCCCCCGCTCCCGCGTGCGGAGAAGGCCCTGGTTGTTTTGTGTAAAGCCCCGGATAAAGGGATGTTTTTGGGCATAAGATTGGATGATTGATTGGGTTTTATCTGTCGAACCGTCGTTGATAATAATAATTTCAAAATCCCTGTAAGTTTGTGCCAATATGGAATCAAGGCAGACGGACAATGTTTCTTCTACTTGATACGCAGGCACAACCACGCTTATTTTTGGATTAGGCATTTTTTCACCCCGCAACCTAATTTCTATTTTCCCATCCTGTTTTTGTTGCGGCAACCGGCAGCCCTCATTTTTTCTGGGCGAGCATATGGGTTGCAATTTTTTTATATTTTTCTAGGTTTTGCGCCTCATGGCTTAGGCTAGCAGATTGGGATTGCCCAAGGCCTGTACGCCTAATGAGCCCTTTGTTGGCCATGTCAAGTACCCTCGCCCAATCTTTGTCTTTGGCTGCCATTTCTACCCCCACCCCATAGCAATCCAGGCAGTTTGGGTTTTCCTGTATCAGTACTTCCAATGCTTTTTGCCTATCCCCTTTTTCTTTCAGATTAAGTGCCATGTATCTTAACAAAGCGTAGCGGTGGCTTGGCCAATTGTTATTATAAATGGCCTTATAAATAGCTTGGTTATCGTTACAACCGCTAGCCCCGCCATTAAAAAGGCAACGTATATCCCCAAGCCCTAGTTCCTTGGAAATGGTTTGAAATGCCATCATGAGCCGGCTTTTCTCCCGGGCATAAAAACGCGGAAAGATGTCATCCAATAACGCTTGATAGTTTTGCAACCCCTTAGGATTTTTCTTTAAGACATCCCTAATGTTCTTCGTCAGCCCGTCCTCCAAATAATTACAGATGTAAATAATCTCATTGAACCAGCGCACCTTATAGCCAAGGTCTGCCAGCTTGAACCATACAGTAGCCTCCGTCACGAATTTTTCCCCAGGAAATTCGGGGAACTTGTTTTGCCTCAGCACTTGGGTGTACCAGACCTCGGCTTTGTCGCCAAGGATGCGGTATTTGTCCCGTTCAAGGGAGGTGCAGTCCACGAACTCCCCCTCGAAGGTGTCCCCAATCAGGCGGTGAACATCATAGCCTCGGTTCCCGGAAATCCCTGCAAACGTTTTTCGCTGGCTGTCGGTCAACGTCTTTTCCCAACCATTGACCTTCTCCAGGGCTTGGGGCAACAAGTAGTCGTCCGAGTCCACAATAAAGAACAAACTGCCTGCGGCAAGGTCAAGGCCCTTGTTGATGGCTCGGTGCTTGCCGCCATTTTCCACAACTTTATAGGTCAGCTTGAAGGCAGGCGGGGACTTGAGCCAACCATCCACCAGCGCCTGGGTGCCATCCGTCGAGCCATCATCCATCAAAATCCACTCAAAATCAGTATAGGTTTGCTCCTTTAAGGACTGATACAGCCTTGACAGCGTATGGGCCCGGTTGTAAGCCGGGGTGAACACCGTGATAAAATTATCTCTGCTCATGGGGTCGATCATCCTTTTTGTTATGTAAATTCCCCCAGAAAAATTTTTTGGAGGTGTGCCATCCGTTCCTTTAACTTAAAATCAAGCCCTCGGGCCAAAGCTTTTTTTTGGTATTGTGCTAAAAGGCCGGTATCAAGAAGGAGCCGGCGCATCCCGTCATATAGGGCGTCCTCGTGGTTTTCAACGATGAGCCCATAGTCGCCGGAGCCTAAAAGTTCCCAGGTCCCCGCGCAGTCCGTGGCCAAGACCGGGATGCCTTGGACCAGTGCCTCGGCAATCACCGTGCTATACCCTTCCACCCGCGAGGGGGACACCAGCAAATCGGCACTGGCCATGGCAGGGTACGGGTTGTCCAAAAAGCCAAAAAACCGGGTATGGGCTTCCAACTGATGCTGCGCCACGAACCGCTTATAGTGCTTAAGAAGCGGTCCGTCCCCAATAACCCACAGGTCATAGGAAAAACCTTCCCCTATGAGCCGCCGGTGGCATTCAAGGAGGCGGTCCACCCCTTTTTCCCTGACGAGCCTTCCCACCACCACCACGGTCAAGCCATTCTTATTTGGCGGGGGGGACGAAGCCGCAAGCTGCCTGATATTTTCTTCGTCGATGGGGTTGTAAAACACCGTGTGGCGGCCCATGTCCCCGATTTTTTGGGAAAACGCCGCCTCCACCCCCCGGGACACGAACATGATGTCATGGAAGCGCCCATAGGTTTCCCTTTCTTCCCCGATGCCGCTGTAGATGTTTTCCTCCCCATTGTTTTTAATGAGGTCGGTATGGACCCAGGCAAAGCGCCGGGCGTCAAGGTTTGGGGAATTAGCAATCACCAGGGTGGACGGATCCTCCAAGAACGCCACCTCGATGTCATAGCGTTCATCAATCACCAGCTGGGCAAACTTTTGGATGGGCAGCCCTTTGAGCAGGCGATTTCGCCCCTCGTGGGCTGCCCCTTGGCAATAGCAGCTTTTATAGTGGGCATGCTTTTTGACCTCATCCACATAAATGCCCTCGTCATAAAGGGTCTGGACACTCACCAAAAACAGGGTGGGGTCTAAATGTTTCACCACGTCCACCAGCACCCGCTCCGCCCCGCCCCCATGAAGGCTACCTATCATAAAGAGCACCTTTTTGCGGATTTTTTTCCCCTCAAGGCGAAGGAGCTGGTTGGCTTTGATCAAATACGGGGTAAAGGCCTGGGGCGTCTTTTCGCTCCTTGAAAAATCACAGCGGATGCCGGCTTTTGCCCACCAGCCCATGGCTTCCCAACGTTTTTGCCGGTTGTAATTTTGCACCAGTTGAAAATGGCACTCTGGCGTTTTCGGGCTTTCCTGGCAGGCATGGCGCAGGCACAGTTCTTCACTTGCCAAATCCTGCTTGTTTTGATAACAGCCCGCCAAATACAGCAAGAGGGCGAAGCGCCGGCTGGGCCAGGGACGCTGATAAAAATAACGGTATAGGGCTTCTTCGTTTTTTAGCGTGTCCTGGCAATGGGACAAAGCAGCCTCAACACCATCAAGGGGCAGTTCGTTGCCAAGGGCCCTGGCCTGCGCCCAGATGATGGATTTGTAAAAGCTGTAATCAACCGGGGGTTGCATCATGCCCTGGTCCCTCCTTCTTAACAAAATCCTGGAAAATCCCATAAAGGATGCTTTCCAGTTTATCTGTGGCAACCGTCAAATCGTAGCCCTTTACAGTGAGGAGCCCATTTTGCCGCAGCATTTCATACAATGCCTGATTAGTTAGCACCATTTTCAAAAGCAGGGCCATGTCGCTGACGGTATTTTTCTTTGATATGAGGGCGTTTTCCCCATGGGTGGCGTATTCATTGATGCCCCCCGAATCCGTCGACACCACCACGGTGCCTGAAGCCATCGCCTCAAGGGGCGGGACGGGGCAGCCCTCATAATGGCAGCAGGTCAGGTAAATGTCGGATTCCCGGTAGATTCCTGCCAGGCGGGACTGGGAAACATTGCAATGATATTTCAGTTCAAAAGGTTCGTCTTCAAGGGTTGCCAGCGTTTGCCCGGCCCATGCCACCTTAAACCTAAGCCCCTGGGACCAGGCGAGGCGAAGCACCTCCAAAGCCATGCCAAACCGTTTGTAAGCCACGGTAGGATGGCCCACCAGCAAGATGACCGGCAACTCATTTCGTTGCCATGTTTTTGGCGGAAAATAAATGCTTGTGTCCACACTTACCGGCAAGACCACGGATGGGCGGGCATATTTTGTCTGGAGCAGTTCTTGGACGAACCCCGAGTCGCTGGCCAAATAGCAGTCGGTTTGGTACAGTTTCTTTAGCCAGGGGCGGTTGGATTTTTCGATGGCCAAATCCTCATAGTCCCCATAAAGCTCGGAATATCCCTGTTCCCAGTAAAAAAGCGGTGTTTTAGGATTGTTTAGGTCGGGCAACTGGGTGATGAACCCGGCAATGATGATATCCACGTCACCTGACATATCCAAAAAAGTTTGCCCCTCCCCAAGCAAGATGGCTTCATCCGGGGCAAAGCCTTCCACCCATTTTGGGAGGGCGGCCCCTCCCCCGCTTGAAGCCAGGCGGATGAAGTGCCCTTTTTTTTGGAGCCCCCGCATCTGCTCGATGAGCATTTTCACGCCGCCGGTGAGCATTTGATGGGGCAGGGCAAATAAGAGGCGCAGCGGCCTTTGAACCGATGGAAAGTCTGGGACGAGGCTGGATCCTGATGGCGTTTGCCCGTGTGGCGGGTATACTTTGACCAGGTCCAGGCTTTCAATGTAGGAGATGTCAAATCCCCGAAAGTCCGGGATGCGGGCCAGGTTTTGCCCGTCTTTAGCCAATAGGATGTAAATGTTTTTTTTAACGTGGGGAAGCAGGCCCTCCAATAAGGCAAGGCAAACACCCAAGGGCGCCCTGCCAAATACCTCCGAGATGATGGCATAATCGTAGCGCACGTTCCCAGGAAGGCTGCCCCGCAGCACTTTTCCAAAAGCATAGCCCCTTGGCGGGCCTTCCACAAAACCTGCCAATCCCCGGGGAATGAAATAGTCGTATGCCGCCAGCTTTATGCCTAAAAAATGTCCGCCACCCCCGCCGATGAGCAGCACTTGGTTGACTGGCTCCATGATGTCCCCTCCTCGCCATCATCCTTATCGTTTCATTTTATGTGCCAGGATTCGCCAGTATGCAATAAATCGCCTTCCGTTTCTTCGGGAAAACAAAAAAACCGAGCCGAAATGACCCGGTTTTTTTGATGGTTGGTTTTAGCGTGTTGGAGTGCTTGCGGTGGCAGGTTATGCCATGAAAACAGTTCCGTCGCTCATGATCAAGGCAAGGCCAGTGATCGCACCGTTGGCATCGTTGGTAGCAACGACGTCTTCGATGTGTGCGGACATGGCAGCCCCTTGGCCAGTGATGGCACCGGTATGTCCGGAAAGGGCAGCGATGACGGAAGCCCAGTCGGAAGGGACAGGCACGTTGCCGCCGTTTTGGGCCTGGGTGTAAGCAGCCCAGCTTAGCAAAGTAGCTAAGTTAGCAGGGCTAAGCGCTTGCAAGGCTTGAAGTTGGGCAGCAGAAAGCCCGCTTGTGCCAGCAGGCCCTGTAGGACCAGCTGGTCCCATTGGCCCTTGAGGCCCGGCAGGGCCTTGTCCGCCTGGTGTCCCAGCAGGACCTTGAGGTCCTTGGGCACCTGGTGCGCCAGCAGGCCCGGTGGCTCCAGGCATACCTGGGGCACCTGGTGTGCCAGCAGGCCCTTGAGGGCCGGCAGGTCCCATGGGGCCGCGGCAGCAGCAGCATTTTTTACTGCGTTTTTTGGCAGCAGCTGCGATTTGTGCGTTTCTGGAATTGTTTGAGCATTTATTGCACATAAAGTCTATGTCTCCTAGTGTGGTTTATTCGTATTGGGGAGCGGGTGATGCCCCCTAATCCTATCATATGCCAGTTAGCTGTTTTGTTATTGCCCTTTGCCTAAATCCACGGATTTATTCACTGAAATTTTTCCACCACTTCCGGATAATTCTCAAGGAAGTAAGCCTCGTTGAATACCACGCTTGGATGGGTGGGCTTTAGGGCCTTGGCTGCCAGGAAATGGCGGTAGGCGCCTTCATGAAGCTCAAGGCGGTCAAACACCAGGCACAGCTGCAAATGGGGATAAAAATCGCAATAGTCCGGTTCAAAGAAGCCGTCTTTTCGGTGGGTGTTGGGGTGAAGCGCCATGTCGTACCAGTAAACGCAGTTCACATCGTCGTCTTTTTCATAAAAATAATCGCCGATGAGGCAGCATGCTTTTGCCCTTGGGGGGTCGTAAAGCATGGTCTGAAGCAGGTACTTCACGGATTTTTCCTTTTCCCCGAGCATTTTATGAAGGTAGGCCAAGTCGATGCAGGCCTGAATGTTGTCCTCCCGCCAGGTCCCCCCGTTTTCAAGGAAGGCTTCGTACTGCTGGATGGATTCCTTGAAGCGGAAATGGGTTTTCAGCTCCGAGGCGTAATAAAAGCGCCCCCTTTGGGTTTGGGTGCCATTTTTGGCCTGGAGCTCATGGATGCGCAGGTTTCGGTCGCTGTGGGTCCTTTCTTTTTCACCATGGGTGATGGCGATGTTGACGGTTTCGGTTTCCCCTTGGGCCTCGATGACCTCATGGATGGGCTCGATCCAGTAAAGACCCGCTTCCCGCCTGATTAGCCGCTCCCTGAGGGTTGACCAGATGACCACCCCATTTTCATCTTTCAACAGGTTGTATTTCATGTAATACATGTCCACTTCCCCATCTTGGCTTTCTTTTAACTGAAGCATCTTCTCCCGTTCAGCTGGCTCCACGATGTCATCGGCATCCAGCCACATGATGTAGTCACCTGTCGCCTTGGAAAAGGCCTCGTTTCGGGCAGCGGCGAAGTCCTCGACCCATTCAAAGTAAAAAACCTTGTCCGTGAACCTTTTGGCGATTTCAACCGTCTGGTCCGCCGACCCGGTGTCCACGATGATGATTTCATCAAAGACCCCCGCAACAGATTCCAGGCACCGCCCGAGGACGGCTTCTTCATTTTTAACGATCATGGCTAAGCTCCACGTCATTGGCATCCTTATCACCCTCATCAAAGATTTAATCCTCTTACATCCTATGCTGCCCCTTGCCGGAAAATGCCGAATTGCAGCATCAACCAAAAGCGGTGACTTTCGTCCATCACTTTTTCGCTGGATTTCATATATTGTTAAAGGGGCAACCCCAGAAATCCAAAAGGAGCATCCCAATGAACTACACCAGTTGCGGTAAATCTTCACCCCGCCGCAAAGCCACTCCCTCACCGTGCCAATGCAATTGTTGCTGTGCACCGTGCCCGTCCCGCCAGACCCCACAGGGCGTTGCCGCTGCATTAGGTGCCGGTATCAACCAATACCGCCTTAACAATGGCAAAGCGTCCCTGTCAGAGAGCAATGTTTTAAATCAATATGCCCAAAGGAAGGCCTGTGACCTAGCCAACACCTACAGCTTGCTGGATGCACGCGGCCAATCCGTCAGCGATTGGATGGCAGCTGATGGGCAAACAGGCTATTCCATGCTGTACCCAATCATCGCCAACTACCCCCAAGGCATCGACGCCGCTGCCATCCTAAGTGGGTGGACCACCGTCCCTTACCTGAGCCAAGAGCTGCTTAATCCAAATAGCACCTACCTTGGCATTGGTGTTTGCAACGTCAATGGCCGCACTTACGCCATTGCCCTGATGGGCTCCGTTGCCGCACCACCTGTGCCGGCGCCAACCCCGGTACCCACGCCCACACCGCCTCCAACACCTACACCAACACCTACGCCGGCCCCGGTGCCCACGCCGACTCCGGTGCCCACGCCCATCCCGACCCCCATCCCGACACCGGTGCCAACCCCTATTCCCACGCCCATCCCGACACCGGTGCCAACACCTGTCCCAACCCCAGTGCCGACACCAACTCCGGCTCCGACGCCTACACCAACACCAACACCAACACCTACTCCTACTCCTACTCCATCTCCCACTCCAACGCCTACTCCTACTCCGACACCATCGCCTACCCCTACGCCGACACCAACTGCACCACCGACCACAATCGTCCTGAAGCCGGCCTGCACTGGCGACCCGACACAGGTTTGCGGCGGCGGGCAGGGAGAAACCTGTTCCAGCGTCCCCATCCCAGCCAAAGGGCAGCAGCCACCGGTTTATGTGTCCGGGCTTCCAAGCTACCCCGGTTGCCCAACAGACACCACTGTCCCCGCACTTGCCGGGTTTGAAAAAATCGTGTTCAACCTGGTCAACCAAGACCGCATCAACGCCGGCTTGCCAGTTTACCAGTATGACTGCACATTGGCCCAGTATGCTGCCAAAAAAGCTTGCGACATGAGCACCAACAACTACTTCTGCCACTGCAGCTGCGTAGATTCCATCGGTTCCTGCATCCCTGATGGCGGCACTGGCTGTGGCGCTGGGACGGCTGCCTGTCCGGCTTCAACGCCTACCCAGACCTGTGCCAACGCCGGCCTTTGCGGGCTTTCCACCCTGGACTGGATGGTCAACGATGGCGTCGCTTCCCAATTCCAGTATTGGGGCGAAAACATCGCTTCCATCAGTGGCGGCACCCTGTCTGATGCCCAGACCGCTGCCTGGTATTTCATGTATGGCCTTGCCAACACCTCCGTCGAAGGATGGATGGAGGACTGCGGCCATAAATGCAACATCCTCAATGGGACACCTGATTGCCTTGCAGGCGGCGCCTGCTCCGGCTGCACCGACTCCGACGGCATGACCTACCAAGATGAAAATGTCACCTACAACGCCATCGGCATCGGCATTTGCTACAATGCAGCGACCAATACGTATTATGCCGTCCAAGAATTTGGGTACAAGTCATAATCATCAGATGCTAAAATACCTGAGATGCTAAAAAGAAGCATGTTGGGGGTAATAAACCAACGGCGGTTTTTACCAATTCCCCCTTACTTCAAAACCAGCTCCCACATAAATAAATCCCCGCAAGAAATTTGCGGGGATTTTTTTATTTCATCTGATTTGGAGAATTTTTGCTTCCATCCGCTGTACGTCGCCACTTAGTTCCCGGAACTGCCTTAACGGTTTGGCTGCCCGCATGAAGTTGTGCTCGCTGCAAAGTTGGAACAGGCTTTCGTCGACCAGCACTTTTGCCTGGGACATGAGCGCTTCAAATTCTTCCTCGATGGCGGCGGATGGTTTATTCAGGCGCTTGTAAAAGGCCTTCATTTTTTGGTGCCTTTCCAAAAAGCCTAAATATTCAACTTCTATCTTTGTGCGGATGAAGCTGAAAATGGCTTCGGTTTTGGCATCCTGAAATTGCCAGTGGCTATGTTCGTCCAAGTAGTCGCACCCAGGGTCCAAAAGCCCCTACTTGGACATTTTCTGATGGAGCCCCGTGTACTTGAACACCCGAAGGATGGTAGTCATCTGGTCGAACAGGTTATCCGGGTCCATGGCCTTCAAAAAATGATAGTTTTCCTTCAAGGTTTCGGGGGTGGAGTACGGGTTGAAGCAGATGAAGCCGATGATGGGGTGGATGCCATGGGAGCGGATCAGTTCAATGGACCGCCTGTTGTCCAAAACGGTCGCCTGCTTTTTATACAGGACCAAATCCGTGTCGCTGCCCGATTCGATGCCCACAAAAATGTCCTTGAACCCGGTTTTTTTCATGAGGGCCAGCAGGTCGTGGTCCAGCGCCTCCCCAGTAAAGGTCGTCGCCTTGCAGTAGCATTTGAAGTCCAAGTCGAGTCCCAGTCCCAAAAGCCCCCGGCATAAATCGGCAACCCGGTTTTTAGCCCCCGCATCCCCCGGGTCGAACAGGTTGTCATCCGTGAAGAAAAAACGGCGGACCCCATAGGTGCTTGCCACATGGCGGACTTCCTCCACCAGCTGCGCCTGTTCCTTGAAGATGCAAGGCCCCTTCCTTGAGGTGCAAAAAGAACAGACCCCCCGGCAGATGTTGGTCTTGGACTGGAGGCAGTGCTCTTTTTCCCGGTTGTTTTCCAACGTATCCCCCTCGTAATAATCATAGGCAGGAAAATAGCCGATGGTTCCGTTGCAGCAGGGGCGCTTGCCCTCGAAGTCCCCGCTGCTTGCGATGTGGCGGCCCATTTCAAGCCCCGTTCCCAAAAACAGATGGCTCAGCAGATTGCCAAAAGGAAGTTCCCCGTCCCCCAGGATAAAATAATCGGCACCATACCCCATGGCGATGGCCTCTTTGTAAAAGCGCGTGATGAATTCGCCCCCGAATACTGCTAAGCTCCCCGGCTCGGTTGATTTGATGCGGCTTGCAAGGCCTGCGCAGCACTTATGGTTCCTAAGGTGGATGGAAAACCCGTAAAGGTCATAGCCCCTGGGCATTAGTCCCCAGATTTTCTCTTCGTCGATTGCCCCATGGTGGTAAAAAATGTCCACCGGCCACCCTTCTAGGCGCAAATAGCCCGTCAGCTGCTCGATGCCTATGTTGCTGTAAAGCCTGTTGTCGTGGATGGACACCATCAGGATGCGCGCCCCTTTTCCCATGTGCTCCCCTCCTTTAAAAAATCATCTTTTCAGGGCTAAAATCCTTTCCAAATCCCCCCTTTTGGCATAGGCTATAAGGGAAGCAATCTTGAGCCTTCCTATTTCAATGCAGAATGCCAAAACGTGCTCTGTGTGAGACGATCGAGGAGATATCATATGCCGAAAGTCATTTCCATGCAACAATTAAAAATACTACTACAAACCCCACCAGTGCGTATCATTGATATCCGGCAACCGGCTGAATATAAGGAAAACAAACTATTTGCGACGGAAAATATTCCTTATGACACGCTGATCAGGTACCCTGACAAATACTTGAAGCCAAATGAGGCGGTCTACCTTATTTGCGACAATGGCAGCGGGAGTTTCCGTTGTGCGAAAATCTTAGAAATCCAGGGCTACACTGCCGTTTCCATCCGTTATGGTTACATCGGTATTGGGGGTACAGGCGCTTGTAACAAAGTTTGGAAGTAAACCATTCACAATCAGTACCATCCCCGGGGAGTGCCCTTTGCCCTTCCCTTCGACAACAGGATTTCCCTATTATAAAAAGCGGCGGAACTTAAGTTCCGCTGTTTTTTTTATTCCAATGGGATGTCGATGCCAAACATGGCCATGTCCAGCTGCCTTAGGCGGGCGGTGCTGCGGTGGCATGCCTGGTCCAATTCCCTGAAGCCCGCTTCATCCCCATTCTCAATTAGCTTTGCCAGATAAGCATTGATGGCGTCGATTTGTCCTTGATACACCACTTCGAACTGCCCTTCGAACCTGGCGGCATTTTTGTTCAGTTTTTTATGGAAGTTAAAGGATGCCAGGCTTTTTTGGTACTCCTTGTTGAAATTGGTGAAAAGGGGGAACAGCTTTTTTTCCACGGTGTCATGGATGGTTTTCACTGACGGGTCCAAAAACTGCCAGCGGGTGGCCTCGTCCAGGTATTCATAGCCGTCGATCAACAGCCCGTCCCTTTGCAGCTTGTCGTAGATGCCCGTGTATTTGTAGACGATAAGCGCCTTGGCGAAGCTGTCCACCAAATTCTGCGGATCCACCGCCAGCAAGAAATCGTAATTTTCCTTTAGAGTTTGTTTGGTGGAGTAAGGATTGAAATTAATGAACCCCATCAGGGGCATGATGCCCGCTTCCCTAAGCATTTCAATGCTTCGGTAGTTGTCAGCCACCGTGGCCCGCTTGCGGTAAAGGAGCAAATCCGCTTCGTTGCCCGCTTCGATACCGATGAAGATGGCGATGAACCCGGTTTCTTTCATGAGCAAAAGGAGCTCCCTGTCCTCGGGGCAATCCCTTAGGGAAATGGCCTTGGCGTAGCAGGAAAACTTGATTTTTTTCAAGTTGGCGGCCTTTATGGCAAGGCAAAGCCCTTTCAACCGGTCCTTGGCCATGCGGTTGTCCGGGTCAAACAGGTTGTCATCCGTAAAGAAAAAGTTGACGACCCCATAGCTATTGGCAACGTGGCTGATTTCCCTGACAATCTGGCTGTCCGCCTTATACTGGCACCTTCCCCGCCTGCCCGGGCAAAAAGAGCAGTTCCCCGTGCAGATGTTGTTCTTGGACTGGAGGCAATAGATTTTGTTCCCGTTCTTTTGGGGCAGGTAGCCGGTGTAATAATCAAAAATGGGCAGCCAGTCGATGGTTTTGTTGTAATACATGGATTTCCCCTGGGTGTCGCCGGGGCTTGCGATGTGCTCCCCTGTTTGCAGCCTTTCCCCTTCAAACAGGTGGCGCAAAAGGTTTTCCATGGGGATTTCGCCGTCCCCCAAGACGAGGTAATGGGCC
>WRGF01000196.1 GCA_009787345.1 Turicibacter sp. | reverse complement strand
TCCCCAATAAAATAGAAGATTTATTCAATAAGAGTGATGAAGTGAAGGAAAAATATTCTTTTTTCCATTTTTTTCCGTTCGTAAATCAGCCGTGCTCCGAATATAGTCTTAAATGACATGAAATTCGGAGGGATGATTAATGGCAATTACTGTATCGGATTTTACAAGTTTGCAGGCGGCCTGCCAGTCAAATAACGACATTACGGTGGCGGCTCCCATTAGTTTTACCAGTATGATAACCATTCCTTCTGGGGTAAGTGTTACCATAACGGGAGCCAAGTTGACAGCGGCAACTTCCCGTCATTTCGGGGTTGATGGAAACCTGACATTGCAAAATATCATCCTTGACGGTGGGGGTGGGGTGCCGGTTAGCGGTGCCAGCGGTGGCGGTGGGATTTTGCTTCCATCCAATGGCATCGGGCTCACAACCCTTTTGGCTACCTTGCCCAATGTCGTGCTGGGAGTTGGGAGCGTGATTCAAAATTGTACCAGTGCCCAAAGTACCATCCAAGTCGGGGCGGGAAGCCTGCAATTAGAGGGAGCATTTATTACCCAAAATTACGATAAATGGGCGAGTTCCGGGGGGATAATCCGCACGGATACCCCAAGTGGGAGCCTTACCATGGGAGATGGGACAGTGATTTCCAATAACATCACCTTGGGGGCGGGAGGGGCCTTTCACATTTCCAATGGGAGCCAAGTGACCATGACAGGCGGGAGTATCCTTGGCAACCAGGCTTCCAATATTGGGGGTGCCATTTACATGGACAATGCCAACAACCACAACTCCCATGTGGCGAACCCTTCCACGGGGGCAACCACTTTATTTGACATGAGTGGCGGGGTGATTGCCGGCAATTCCAGCTCACACGATGGCGGCGGGCTTTACGTGGGGACCAATTCCGTTTCGGGGACAGAGTATGGGGTGGCTGCTAATATTATCGGGAGCAATACAGGCCCGGTTACAGGCGTATTGCCCACTGACCTGGCCTGGCCTGATGGAAGCCCGGCGATTTACCAAAACCAGGCGGGTGCCAATGGTGGAGGGATTTTCTCCCAACATCATACCACCACCGTAACCAATGCCCTCATAGGCAGCAACCAAGCGGCAACAAATGGCGGTGGCTTGTATTTAGCGGGGGACGCAGTCGCCAATTTAGCAAATGTCCAAATCCAAAACAACACCGCCCAAAACGGGGGAGGATGGTATAACCAAGCCACTCTCACCGTTGACAAAGGGGTGCCAGCGGGGCAAGATTCTACCATCAGTAACAACACAGCAAGCCAAAGTGGAGGCGGGGGCTATGTGTCAAGTAGCGGAACCTTTTTTGACCATGGGGCAAACTATGCTTCCAACACTGCCGGGAATGGCGGGGGATTATTTGTTGCTGGCGGGAAGGGATATGTTTATGGAAGTACCGTGACCCAGAATATTACCTCTGCCAACGGTGGCGGGTTTTATGTGGATACTTCCAGTTTCGTTTTCTCTAAGGGATTGACCCTTACCCACAACAAA
The DNA here is from genome assembly GCA_009787345.1 of Turicibacter sp. Lineage (GTDB taxonomy): Bacteria > Bacillota_I > Bacilli_A > MOL361 > Turicibacteraceae > WRGF01. Next base: position 25,543 of record WRGF01000196.1, on the reverse strand, counting down.
TCCCGGCTTGGCAAAGGTGGGGGAGCTTATGTCCTCGGGCAGTTCATCACCGCGGAAGTGGAAATCCACTATAACTCCGCTGCGGTCTGTGGTGGCGGGGTGTGCGTGGAATAACAAAAACTCCGAAAGCTGTCGTGGCTTTCGGAGTTTTGTTATTTTCAGTAGGATTGATACGGTTGACGTGTGTATTAACTCGTCTTGAAGTTTACGAAGCGTAGCTTCGTCCAGCCCTGTCATTTCTTGAAGGAGGATAAAAAGCAGATTATTTTGCAACCCGATTTTGGCACTTTCTAATTTTTCAGAATAAGCCTTCCCTAGCATTCTTTCATGCTCCTCCCGAATCCCCTCCTCCCGCTCATATTTGCGGATAGCATGCTCGGTACGGATGGCATCATCGCGGTAATCAATAAATTCGGGAGCCTATGCTTTTTCCCTCCATTTTTTTGAATGTCACCTTGCAAGGGAAATAAAAATCCCCAGTATTCGAGCGGGTGCCTGATAGGTCACCTTTCAAATACTGGGGTAAAAATAGTAGCACTTATCCGACCATGTGTTTAAGTCGTTTTTCCCAAAAGTCGTTCACTGCCCGGATGAAAAACCATTCGTACCAGCTGGCGTAGAACAGTCCGGCGGCGATGGCGACGGCGAGCCAGATGGGTCCGTGTTGTGCAAAGCCCGCTAACATGTTCGCCGAGCCGAAAACGAAGAAGCTGAATGCGGTGGTGATGGCGACGTAGAGGGCGAAGTAAATGCTTTTGACGGCAATCCGCGTGGGTTTGTGGGGGATTTTATCGAAGTACGTTTTTACGATGGGGTAGGTGCCGTAAAGCAGGGCGAAGTCCATGAAACCGAAAGGGTTTGGCATTAACAGGGTGCTCAAGATGGCGACGACACCTACCGACATGAGGGCGATGCGATGCCCGCAAGTATTTAAAATGATGATGATGCAAGCTGCGGATACCCATCTCACCATATGGGGGATGACCGGGGTGAATTCCGCTAGCAGCATGAACGCGACGGCCAGGGAACTTAAAATGCTTGCCAGGGCTAGTTGTTTGGTTTTGTTGTTGACTTTCATGGATGGGCTCCTATCGTTAGTTTTTCCCTAATTATAGCACTTCCGCAAACTCCTCGCCACCTTAAACATACGCCAAACTCCGAAAACTCCTTTGAAAATATGCTGAAAACCATCCACTTTTTCATATCCGAAACTTGAACGAAGGCCGCCAGCTTACTGAAAAGGATTGAAAGATTGGAAACCTGTTGACAGTTGGTGAAAGGGAAGGAATCACGTAAAAACTTCGCGAATCTATAAGCCCGCTTCCGATTAGCGGAGAAAAATAGTACAAATCCTAAAAAATAGGTTGACTTTGCCTTGAGAACGGTCTATAATGGAAAAAACTAGCAAGGGAAAGGAGTGTTTATGATGAACTTAATGACAGTTGCCAGCATGAATACTTTTTCCCAAAACAGCACTTGGCAGTGGTGGCCTTTTGACCTACAAAAAAATAGCTGCCAAGTCGGTGGTTTCCTGACACGGGGATCCCAATAGACAAAAACCATTAAAATATGAGCATGGGATATTTTAAAGCAAACGGCAGGATTGTACTCGCCGTTTGCTTTTTTTATACACTTAGAGGAGGGAACTTGGGATGAAGATTCAGGAAGCATTGCTACAGCTGAAAGGAATGAAGGATTTGGAGTATGACTTGGCCTATGGGGTCATGGAGGAAATGATGACGGGCCGGGCCAGTGATGTTCAGGTAGCGGCGTATTTGACTGCTTTAAGCATGAAGGGGACGACCACCTTGGAGATTACCGCCCATGCCGCCAATATGCGGAGCCACTGCCCACGATTGTTGCATGAAGCCGATGTGCTGGAAATTGTGGGGACTGGGGGCGATAAGGCCAATACGTTCAATATTTCCACGGTGAGTGCCATTTTGTCGGCCGCTTGCGGGGTGCCGGTCGCTAAGCATGGGAACCGCAGTGCCACCAGCAAGTGCGGGGCAGCGGATGTGCTTGAACAGCTAGGGGTCAACATCGAATTGGCTCCTGAAAAATCAGTGGAAATGCTATCAAAAATCGGGATTTGCTTTATGTTCGCCCAAAAGTACCACACCGGGATGAAGCATGTTTCCCACATCCGAAAAGCCCTTGGCATACCGACAATTTTCAATATTTTAGGCCCTCTTACCAATCCGGCGGGAGCGAAAATGGAACTGTTGGGGGTGTACGATAAGGAGTTGGTGGAGCCTCTTGCCCAGACCCTTTGCAACTTGGGGGTGACCAGTGGGATGGTGGTCCATGGCGAAGATGGGCTGGATGAAATCACCACCACAGGCACGACTTTTGTGTGCGAGGTCCGGGATGGCTGGGTGAAAAAATACGAGCTGACCCCTGAACAATTCGGGATGAAGCGGGCGAAATTAGAAGACTTGGTGGGCGGCAGCCCGGCGGAAAACGCACAGATTGCCCGGAATATTTTGAGTGGGGAACAGGGACCGAAAACGGACATCGTCTTGCTTAACGTGGGGGCAGCCCTTTACATTGCCGGAAAAACTCCCACCATCCAGGCTGGAATCGAGGTTGCCCGTGAAGCGATTGCCGCCCACAAAGCCATTCAAAAGCTGGATGAGTTCGTAGCACATTCCAATAAAAAAGATATTTTGCAAGAAATTGCGGCGAAAACGAGGGAGCGGGTAGCGCTGGCAAAGCAGAAAATCCCCATGGAGCAGATAAAGGCTTTGGCGGATAAATGCTCACCCCGCCCCTCATTTGAAAAGGCATTGCGGAGAGCAGGACTGGCGTTTATTTGCGAAGTCAAGAAGGCTTCCCCCTCTAAAGGAATCATCGCTGAAAGTTTTAATCCACTGGAAGTCGCCAAGTCATACGAAAGGCTTGGTGCAGAGGCGATTTCCGTGTTGACAGAACCCTTTTACTTTCAAGGGTCTGGCGACGATTTAAGGGAAATTGCCCAGCAAGTGGCAGTCCCCTTATTGCGGAAAGATTTCGTGGTGGATGAGTACATGATTTACGAAGCAAAAGTGCTGGGCGCCAGTGCCATCTTATTGATTTGTTCGTTACTGGACGAGAAAACCCTGCAAAAATATCTCGATATTGCCCATAAAATCGGGTTGGATGTGTTGGTGGAAGTCCATTCCGAAGCGGAAGCGAAGATGGCACTCCAAACCTCTGCCCGCATTATTGGGGTCAACCATCGCAACCTGTCGGATTTCACCATGGACATGGGGCTGAGCCATAAAATTAAGCCCCTGATTTCAGAAGGCATGGTGTTTGTGGCGGAAAGCGGCATCCATACAGCAGAGGATATCGCCCAGATTGCAGCGGACGCAGTGCTTGTTGGCGAGAGCCTCATGCGTCACGGGGAAGCTAAAATGCGGGAGTTACGGGAGGCGGCCAGATGACGAAAATTAAAATTTGCGGGTTGTTTCGGGAGGCAGACATTGAAATGGTCAACATGTTGCAGCCGGAATACATCGGGTTTGTTTTTGCCAAGAGCCCGCGGCGGGTAACTGCTGAAACAGCCCGTTGTTTGAAACGTTTGTTGAGCCCGAATATCCAAACGGTCGGGGTATTTGTCAACGAGGATGCCCATCAGGTGGCGGATCTCGTCCATGAAGGGGTGATTGACATGGTCCAGCTTCATGGGGACGAGGATGATGGCTACCTTCAGGAGTTGAAATCCCTGGTTAGCGTCCCTATCATTAAAAAGGTTGCCCCCGATGCCGACTGCGAGGGGACGGATTATTTGCTTTTTGATGGGGCAAGTCCCGGAAGCGGTGAAACCTTTGATTGGGAATTGATTCCCCCAAGCCAAAAGGAGTACTTTCTAGCCGGCGGTTTAAACAGTGGAAATGTCTTAGCAGCACTTTCCAAAAAGCCTTATGCAGTGGATGTTAGCAGTGGGGTCGAGGTCGATGGCATGAAGGATTTCGGCGAGATGAAAAAATTTATGGAGCGGGTAAGGAGTGTTGGAGGATGACAAAATTTGGTGAGTTTGGCGGGCAGTATATCCCGGAAACGTTGATGCAGACCATTGCGGAGTTGACGGAGGCTTATGAGTTTTACCGTGAGGACGAGGAATTTCAGCGAGAACTTAAAGATTTGTACGATAATTATGCTGGCAGGCCATCCCGTTTATATGAAGCGAAGCAGATGAGCCAGCAGCTGGGCGGTGCGAAGATTTACTTGAAGCGGGAAGATTTGAACCATACGGGTTCCCATAAAATAAACAATGTGCTGGGTCAGGTGCTGTTGGCTAAAAAAATGGGAAAAAGACGCATTATTGCTGAAACAGGAGCGGGTCAGCATGGGGTTGCCGCCGCAACGGTCGCCGCTTTGCTCGGATTGGAATGCCAAGTTTTCATGGGCTATGAAGACACCCAGCGGCAGGCGCTGAATGTGTTTCGGATGGAACTGTTGGGGGCGACGGTGACCCCGGTGATGTCAGGTTCCCGTACGTTGAAAGATGCGGTCAATGCCGCCCTCAAGGAGTGGGTGTCCCGCATTGACGATACTCATTACGTCATTGGCTCGGTAGTCGGTCCAGCCCCGTTCCCAAGGATGGTCAGGGATTTCCAAAAAATCATCGGCGAGGAAATCAAGGAGCAGGTGTTGGAGAAAGAAGGAAAGTTGCCGACGGCTATTGTGGCTTGCCTAGGTGGCGGCAGCAACGCCATGGGGGCCTTCTATCCGTTTTTGGAGGATAAGGAGGTGCGGCTAATTGGTTGCGAGGCAGCCGGTCATGGGGTGGAAACCGACAAACATGCGGCGACGTTGACAAAAGGGAGCGTAGGGATTTTACATGGGATGAAGTCCTATTTTTGCCAGGATGGCTATGGGCAGATTACCGAAGTCCATTCCATTTCGGCGGGGCTTGATTATCCCGGTGTCGGTCCGGAGCACGCATTGCTTTTCGAGGAGAAGCGGGCGGAATACGTGGCAGTTACCGATGACGAAGCCGTTGAAGCCTTTTACTACCTGTCCCGCACGGAAGGAATTATCCCTGCCATTGAAAGTGCCCATGCAGTGGCACATGCCATGAAAATCGCACCATTGATGCAGGCAGATGAGGTATTGGTCATTAATTTATCAGGGCGTGGCGACAAGGATGTGGCTGCCATTGCCCGTTACAAGGGGGTACAAATCCATGAATAGGATTGTCAAAGCGTTTCAAGATAACCGCCGGAAAAAATTAATCGGATTTTTGACAGGGGGCGACCCGGATTTAGCGACGACAAAGGAATTGATTTTGGAAATGGCTGCTTCGGGGATGGATATCATCGAAATTGGCATCCCATTTTCTGACCCCGCTGCGGAAGGGCCTATTATTGAGCGTGCCAATATCCGGGGGATTGCTTCAAGGACGACAGTGGACCATTTATTTGAAATGGTCGCCGAGCTAAGGAAGGAGTTGCAGATTCCCATATTATTTATGACCTATGCCAACCTAATTTTCGCTTATGGAAAAGAGCGTTTCATGAAAAACTGTGAGGCATCGGGAATCGATGGCATCATTGTCCCCGACCTTCCTTTAGAGGAGATGGGCGAGTTTAAAGAAGCGTGCCAAAAACATGGGGTTATCCAAATTTCCATGTTGGCACCGACTTCCACTGCACGGATTGAAAAAATTGTAGCGGAGGCCGAAGGATTTTTATACTGCGTATCCTCCCTCGGGGTAACAGGCATGCGTGAAAACCTCGCCACTTCCATCGCCCCATTGATTGAAAAAATCGGGTCGGTAGTCCCTTGTGCCATTGGGTTCGGGATTTCCACTCCAAAGCAGGCAAAAGAAATGTCCCAGCTGGCAGACGGTGTCATTATCGGCAGTGCCATTGTGGCCATTATTGAAAAGCACGGTAAAAAATCTCCCGGTCCTATGGGGGAGTTCATTAAAGAAATTAGAAAGGAAATGGATACGGATGCCTAACCTCATGAAGCGTTTTGTGCTATACATCTTCGGTCTTTTCATCGGTGCATTTGGCGTGGCTTTTGCCATTCAATCAAATCTTGGGCTATCGCCGATGAACTCATTGCCTTACGTCCTTAGCCATGTATTGGGTATGAACATGGGCAACGTTGTCATTGCCTTGCTGGCACTCTATATCCTCATCCAAATGGTCATCCTTCGTAAGGATTTCAAATGGATTGACACGACCCAGATTTTATTTTCATTTATTTTTGGCTACTTTGTGGATTTTACCCGCTTTATTGTCGGGGATATGCCGATTGCCTCTTATACTGCCAGGCTTGGGATGCTCCTCGTATCCATCGTCCTTATTGCAACAGGCATTACACTATTCATGAAAGCCCGATTGGTCAACCTCCCATCGGAAGGGCTCATAGCAGCCATCTCTTTCAAAGTAGGAAAGCCTTTTGGGACTGTTGCCATCACCGTCCACACCCTGACGGTCCTCCTTGGGATACTAGTGTCGTTCACGTTCTTAGGACGGGTGGCGGGAATTGGGGTAGGAACTATCCTGTCAGCGCTCCTTATTGGGAAACTGATTCCCATTGTCGGGAAGAAAGTGGATCCTTTGCTGGTTAGGATTGGGATTTAAGCGTATCACAATCATCACATTTTTAAAAAAAAGAGTAAAAGTGGTTGACTTTGACGTCCTGGCAGTGTATTATTACTACAACAACAAAAAACAGTTAAGAAAGGCGGTGCCCGATATGAACTTTGTACAAGCGATTCTAGTCATTCTCATTATTCTCCTAGTCAGCGACCGGTTCCCGGGCACTGTCTTTTCGTCATATCGAATGGCTAGGAACGATAGCCTTCGTGGATGAAAAAACCCGCCAGGTGAACCAACAGGTTTGCCTGGCTTTTTTTTATATCTATTAAGTGTTAAAATTTTCCAAATAGCAAGTGATACCCATAGGGAGGTTTAATGAAATGAAAATGGAAGCAGCGGGATTGATGCAAAAAGGAGCCAAAACATTACTGGATTGTTTATTGGAACAAGGGGTTGATACGATTTTCGGTTACCCCGGGGGCACGATTTTAACGGTTTTCGATGAACTGGCCCGCTACAAAGGAAAAATCAAGCATATCCTGACTGCCCATGAACAGGGTGCGGCCCATGCGGCAGATGGTTATGCCCGGGCAACAGGAAAAGCCGGGGTTTGCTTTGCCACCTCTGGTCCTGGGTGTACCAATTTGGTGACGGGGATTGCCACCGCTTACTTTGATTCCTCCCCGGTTGTCTTTATCACTTGCAACGTGGGTCATAACCAACTGGGCAAGGACGGGTTTCAAGAAGTTGATATTTGTGGGGTGACACAACCCATTACGAAGGCTAACTATCAAATTGGTTATGCCTGCGATATCCCAAACATTGTAAGGGAAGCCTTTAGGGTCGCCCAAATGGGCAGGCCCGGTCCGGTACTCATTGACATCATCAAAGACGTTACCAATGAAGCCGCTTCCTACCACCCCCTTGAAGTTGAGCAGCATCATACCCAAGTCAGATTTGCCAATCACTTAAAAAGGGGGCCTAGGAATTTGGTGACACCGAAGGCCAATTCAAGGGACATCCGGATTTTCCACGAAATGGTTGGCAAGGCCCGAAAGCCAATGGTCATCTGCGGTGGTGGGGTGGTGCTGGCGAAGGCCCATGAGGAGTTTATGGAATTTGCGACGAAGCTGGATGCGCCTGTTGCGATTACGACCCGTGGGGCAGGTGGATTTCCCGGAACCCATGAACTGACGACGGGGATGGTGGGGATGCATGGGTCGCACACTTCCAACTTGGCCATTGACCAATGCGATTTACTGATTGCTGTGGGGTGCCGGTTTTCGGACAGGGTAGGACTTAACTTTGATACGTTTGCCCGAAACGCCAACATCATCCACATTGACATCGACAAAAACGAAATCAATAAAAACATCCGGACACACCATCACATTTTAGGGGATGCCAAAGAAGTTTTAGCTACCATTAACAAGGATTTGGCTTATGAGGACCATTCCCAGTGGCGAAACGATGTCTTTGCGGTGGAAAGGGATGTCCATTACGAGAAGTTCCCAGGCACCTTGACCCCTAAGGAAGCCTTCAGCAGCATTACGAAAGCCCTCGGGAAAAACATCCGGGTGACCACCGATGTGGGGCAACACCAAATGTGGGCCATCAAACATCTAAACTTCACCTATTCGGGACAGTTGATTACCTCTTTAGGATTTGGGGCTATGGGCTTTGGGCTCGGTGCCGCAATTGGGACGAAGGTCGCATATCCCGACGATACGGTGGTCCACATTACGGGGGACGGCAGTTTCTTAATGAATGCCAACGAGCTGATTACCTGCTCTAAATATAAAATACCTGTCATCACCATCATCTTCAACAATCAAACGCTGGGAATGGTGAGGCAGTGGCAGAACTTGATTTACGACAAAAACTTCAGCGAAAGTACGATGGATTTGGGTCCATGCTTTGAAACACTTGCACAGGCCTATCATTTAAGAGGCCGCCGGGTGGACAGTGTCGACAAGCTCACTGAGGCTTTGGCGGAAGCAAAGGAATCCATTAAAAAAGGGGTTGGCTATGTGATAGACTTAGCCATCCATCAGGATGAATTCGTGAAACCGATGGTTAAATCGGGGGCGCACATTACGGATTTTACCCTTTGAGGCTACGAAAAGGGATAAAACATAAATCGAAAAGGTGGGAACTTATATGGCGAAAATGTATTATGCAGCGGATTGCGACATGAAGAAATTGGATGGGAAAGTGGTAACAATCATCGGGTACGGTTCACAGGGACATGCCCATGCCAAGAACTTGAAAGATAGTGGCATCAATGTAGTTGTTGGGCTACGGCCGACTGGGAAGTCATGGGAAGCGGCTAAAGCCGATGGGTTTGAAGTGTTGCCAGTTGCTGAGGCAGCCAAAAAAGGGGACATCGTCATGATGCTAATCCCGGATGAGCTTCAAGCAGAGGTTTATGCAAAAGAAATCGAACCCAACCTAAAACCAGGTTCTGCGCTGGCATTTGCCCATGGATTCAATGTTCGCTACAGCTATATCAAGCCACCGGCTGGGGTTGATGTGTTCTTGGCAGCACCGAAAGGGCCGGGTCATACGGTTCGCAGCCAGTTCGTGGAAGGATTCGGTGTCCCTTCTTTAATCGCAGTTGAGGTCAATGCCACGGGGGAAGCAAAAGAAACTGCTTTGGCTTACCTTGCCGGAATCGGCGGGGCAAGGGCTGGTATTTTGGAAACGACGTTCAAGGAAGAAACGGAAACCGATTTATTCGGTGAGCAAACCGTCCTTTGCGGTGGGGTTGTTGACTTGATGCGTGCCGGGTTCGAAGTGCTGACGGAAGCGGGATATTCCAAGGAAGCGGCTTACTTCGAATGTGTCCATGAATTAAAGCTGATCATCGATCTGGTTAATAAATTCGGGGTTTCGGGGATGGATTTCTCGATTTCCGATACAGCAGAATACGGGCAATACGTGTCTGGCCCACGGGTCGTCCCATTGGATACCGTCAAGGAAAACATGCGCGGGGTATTGGCAGACATCCAAGATGGCACCTTTGCAAAAAATTGGGTAGAGGAGCATAAATCCGGCAGGCCTTTATTCACAAAAAAACGCGAGGAAATCCGCCAACATGCCATGGAACTGACAGGAAAAGACCTGCGCGAAAAAATGAATTGGGGCGTTAATAACATTGATTTAGTTTAAACAGTAAAGGCTCTGGAACTTTTGGGGTACCAGGGCCATCTTTATACCAAAAATCGAAAAATTAGGAGTTGATTGGGATGAGTTGTGGAGTAGATATGAGCAAAGTAGTTTCCATGAGTTCAGATAAGATGAAAAAAGGACCGGAAAGGGCACCTCACCGTTCTCTGCTATATGCACTTGGTTTAACGGAAGATGAGTTTGATAAGCCTATCATCGGTATTGTCAATTCCCATAATGAAATCGTGCCGGGGCATATGCACCTGAACTCAATCGCCGAAGCGGTGAAAAAAGGGGTCATTGCCGCAGGCGGGGTTCCGATGATGTTCCCAGCGATTGCTATGTGCGATGGCATTGCCATGGGGCATATCGGGATGCATTATTCATTGGTAACGAGGGATTTGATCTGCGACTCTACAGAGGCGGTGGCCATGGCCCATCAGTTTGATGGTTTGGTCATGATCTGCAACTGTGACAAAAATGTCCCTGGGTTGCTCATGGCAGCAGCAAGGATCAATGTGCCGACGATTTTTTGTTCAGGTGGCCCGATGCTGGCAGGAAAAACCCGTAAAGGATTGGCAAGCCTTAGCGACATGTTTGAGGACGTTGGGGTTCATGCCATTGGCAAAATGACAGATGATGAGCTTGCCCAAAACGAGAAAGACGCCTGCCCATCTTGCGGGTCATGTTCAGGAATGTTCACTGCCAACTCCATGAACTGCCTGACAGAAGCTATCGGCATGGGATTAAGCGGAAATGGGACCATCCCAGCTCCATACAGTGCCCGGCTGAGGTTGGCCAAAGATGCCGGCAAGCAGATTATGGAACTGGTTAGAAAAGACATCCGACCACGGGATATCATGACACCGAAAGCCTTTGAAAATGCGTTGACTGTTGACATGGCACTAGGATGCTCGACGAATACGCTCCTTCATATCCCGGCCATTGCCAAGGAAGCGGGTGTGCCTTTGTTCTTAGGGGATGCACAACCGGTTAGCGAACGGACACCGAACCTTTGCCGATTGGCACCGGCAGGGCACCATTATGTGGAGCATTTAGATGAAGCAGGTGGAATCTATGCGGTCATGAGCGAGCTAGCTAAGAAAGATTTATTGCATCTGGATGAAATGACCGTAACAGGTAAGACCCTCGGGGAGAATTTAAAAGGGGTCGTCAATAAGAAACGAAATGTCATCCGCCCCATCGACAAGCCGTACACGGAATATGGCGGCATTGCTGTCTTAAAAGGAAGCCTGGCACCCGATGGCTCCTGCGTCAAGCAATCTGCGGTTAGCGAGCAAATGATGAAGCATTCAGGGCCTGCCCGCTGCTTCAATTCCGAGGAAGAAGCGACGGAAGCCATCCTTGCCGGAAAAATCCAACCTGGGGATGTGGTGGTTGTCCGTTACGAAGGACCTAAAGGCGGCCCTGGAATGAGGGAAATGCTGGCACCGACTTCCACCATTATGGGAATGGGGCTTGGCGACTCAGTTGCCCTTATCACAGATGGCCGTTTCTCAGGGGCAACCCGAGGGGCTGCAATCGGCCACGTGAGCCCCGAAGCCATGGAGGGCGGCCCTATTGCCCTCATCCAGGATGGGGACACCATCGAAATCGACATACGAAACTGCAAATTGGACATTCAAATTAGCGAAGAGGAATTAGCAAAACGCAAAGCAGAATGGGTCAAGCCAGATCCAAAAATCAACTTTGGCTTCCTAAAGCGCTACGTGACCATGGTTTCCAGCGCGGATAAAGGGGCTGTATTGCCTTAACGAAAACTACAGAAAATGAGGTCGGTAATATGAAAACACTTGTAAAAATCAGTACATTCACCAGTAAATACGTGGCGGGAATCGCCCTTTTAGTGACAGCCATTGCCCTTATCCAACCAGCGGCGTTCCTTTGGGTGCAGCCTTCTTGGATCAACCAGTTATTGATGGTCGTTATGTTTGGAATGGGGCTGACCATTAAGTCCAGCGACTTTTCCTTGGTCTTCTCCCAACCAAAAGACGTGCTCATCGGCGTTGCGTCCCAGTTTACGATTATGTCATTCCTTGCATTTGTCTTGACCCGTTTATTTGGGATCCCTCAGGAACTGGCTATCGGTGTTGTGTTGGTAGGAAGCGCACCGGGAGGGACATCTTCCAACGTGATGACTTTCCTGGCAAATGGCGACGTTCCTTTATCGGTGACCATTACAAGTATTTCCACGTTGTTGGCCCCATTTTTGACCCCGCTTCTTGTTTATGTGTACCTTGGGCAAACGGTGGAAGTCAATGTGATGAACATGTTTATTTCCATCGTACAAATCGTTTTGGCACCTATTGCTCTTGGCTTGGTTTGTAACAAGTTACTTTTCAGATTCACCCAAAAATTGGTGGAAGTATTGCCACTTGTGTCCGTAGTAGCGGTCCTTACCATTATCGGGGCCATCGTTTCAAGGAATGCGGCTAACGTATTGACCAGTGGCCTATTGGTTTTGGCAGTCGTTATCATCCATAATTTACTTGGCTACTGCGTAGGCTTCGGGGTTGCAAAGCTGTTCAAGCGAAACAATGTCAAATCCACGACGGTTGCCATTGAAGTCGGGATGCAAAATTCTGCGCTGGCAACTGCCTTGGCAACGACCCACTTCGCTGTCTTCCCGTTAGCAGCCATCCCAGGCGTGCTATTTAGCATTGTGCAGACGGTGACGGGTGCAGTTTTCGCCAACTTTATGTCCGCCCGCAACCAAGCAGAAAAAGAAGCCGACAAAAAATCCCATTTGAAGTTAGTCCCGAAACGGGCAAAAGCGGTTTAGCCTATGAATGGGCTGACCATCGAAAAAATCCAACATGCAGCAACTGTGTTGAAAGATGTTTCCCGAAAGACGGATTTAATCAAGGCTTCCAAGCTAAAGTGCCAATCGGTTGTGTACTTGAAAACAGAGAATTTACAGGAAACCGGCAGTTTTAAGGTCCGTGGGTCTGCCTATAAAATCAGCCAATTAAGTGAAGCCCAAAAACAGGCAGGCATTATCGCTTGCAGTGCAGGAAACCATGCGCAAGGAGTGGCCCTGGCAGCGTCCAAGGCAGGCTTGAAATGTGTCATTTGCATGCCAGATGGTGCCCCTTTAAGCAAAGTAGAAGCAACTAAAGCCCTTGGAGCACAAGTCATCCTGGTAAAAGGGGCTTATGATGATGCCCATGCCTATGCCATCAAGCTCCAGCAAGAAAATAACATGACGTTTGTCCATCCCTTCGATGATTTGGATGTCATGGCTGGGCAAGGAACCATCGCCTTGGAAATCCTAGAGCAGTTGGAATGGATTGACGCTGTCATTGTCCCTATCGGAGGCGGTGGGTTGATTGGCGGGGTGTCCTATGCCATCAAACAGTTAAATCCCGCCATTAAAGTCTATGGGGTCCAAGCTGAAAATGCCGCCAGCATGGTAGGAAGCGTCGCATCGGGGCGCCCCATCACGGTGAAAAGCGTGGCAACATTTGCCGATGGGATTGCGGTCAAGACCCCGGGTGCTTCCACTTTGCCTTTAGTGAGGGAGTACGTGGATGAAATCGTGACGGTAACGGAAGATGAAATTGCGACCGCTATCCTCACCTTGATGGAAAAACAAAAATTAGTAGCAGAGGGAGCAGGTGCGACAGCCGTCGCCGCCCTCCTTTTTAATAAACTGCCCTTAAAAGGAAAAACAGCTGTCGCCATCGTTTCCGGGGGAAATATTGACGTGAACATCCTATCCCGGGTGATTACGAGGGGGCTCATTACCAGCGGGCGGCAGCATACGCTGGAAATCGCCCTAGAAGACAAGCCCGGCCAGTTGGTGGGGGTCAGCAGCGCCATCGAAAAATGCGGGGCAAACGTGGTGCGGGTGGATTATACCGATTCCGACCCGAACACTTCCGTGACCAGCTGCGTGTTGAAAATAGGAATCGAAACCCGTGGGTTTGACCAAATCGTTGCTGTGAAAGCAGCTTTGGAATCTGAGGGGTTCAATATTTTAAGTGCTTAATATAGGGAGGTAGGGCCATGCGGAACATTGAATTTTTTGATACGACATTAAGGGATGGGGAACAGCAGGCAGGCATTAACTTTTCCATCAAAGAAAAGATGATGATTGCCAAACAGCTTGAGAAGTGGGGGGTTACCGTCATCGAAGGTGGCTTCCCAGCTGCGAGCCCGGATTCATTTGCCTCCGTGAAGGCCATTGCCGGAGTTTTAACGACTGCCTCTGTCACAGCACTTGCCCGCTGCGTGAAATCGGATATCGACAGGGCAGTAGAAGCGGTAAAAGGTGCGAAATTCCCACAGCTTCACGTATTTATTGCGACTAGTGACATTCATTTGAAACATAAGCTGAACATGGGCCGCCAACAGGTTTTGGATTCCATTAGGGAACATGTCCGCTACGCTTGCGACCGCATTCCTGTTGTGGAGTTTTCCCCTGAGGATGCCACCCGTACTGACCGGGGGTTTTTGCTTGAAGCGGTCCAAACAGCCGTTGATGCCGGGGCGACTTACATCAATATTCCGGACACCGTCGGATACACCACCCCACAGGAGTTTGGGGATATTTTCCAGTTTTTGATTGCCAATGTCAAGTCTGACCGTGACATTATTTTTTCCCCTCACTGCCATGACGATTTAGGGATGGCAACCGCTAACTCGCTAGCAGCTATCAAAGCCGGTGCCAGGCGGGTTGAGGGAACTTTGAATGGGATAGGGGAACGGGCAGGGAATGCCGCATTGGAAGAAGTGGCGATTGCCCTTCACATCCGAAAAGACTTCTATCAGGTACAAATCCCTATCCACTTGGAAGAAACCATCAATACCTCCCAACTGGTTTCCAGGCTGGCAGGGGTTTCTATCCCGCCAAACAAAGCCGTGGTTGGCTTGAATGCCTTTGCCCATGAATCTGGAATCCATCAGGATGGTGTCCTTAAAAATCCGGAAACCTATGAAATCATTTCCCCTGCCTTGGTAGGGGCAACTGGAACGAAGCTTCCTCTTGGAAAACTTTCAGGAAGGCATGCCCTGACCCAAAAACTCCATGAGCTCGGCATCTCGTTCGAAGAAAGCGAAGTGGAAGGGCTTTTCAAACAATTCAAGGCTTTAGCAGATAAGCGGCAAGTGGTTACAGATCATGATATCCGTGCCATTGTCGCGGGGACAGCCCTAAAAGAAGGGGCGCATTTTACCCTTGAGAACATCCAATTTGAAAATATTCCCGAGGGGCGAAAAGCTATCCTGACCTTTAAGACTGAGGGGGCGGTGTTCGTGAAAGAGGCTAGTGGAAAAGGCTCCATCGATGCCATGTTCAAAGCGATTGATTTGGCATTTGACCAGGAAGTAGATTTGGTTTCGTACCATGTGGAATCGGTCACCGGACATTTGGATGCCCAGGCCCAGGCTCGGGTGACGGTCAAAAACCTGGCGACGGGTACGGTATTTTCAGGAAAAGGCAGCGACTATGATGTGTTGATTGCCAGTGCCAATGCTTATGTTAATGCTTACAACCGGATTATCCGGGAAAATAACCAAGTAGGGGAGGCTTCAGCATGACTTATAATATCGTCGCATTGCCCGGGGACGGGATTGGCCCGGAAATCATGGAAGCTGGATTGGCAGTTTTAAAGGCAGTCGCCGCTTATGAAGGCTTCGATTATGAAGTGGTTTCCTGTGACTTTGGGGGGGGTGCCATTGATACATTTGGCATGCCCCTTCCCACGCCGACCCTTAAGGCCGCCAAAGAAGCAGATGCCATCCTTCATGGCAGCATCGGCGATCCGAGGTTTGACAACGAAGCCATCCGCCCCGAACAAGGGTTGCTGGAAATCCGCAAGGAACTAGGTTTATTCTCCAACATCCGCCCGTTGAAGATTTACGATGCCCTTAAAGCGGTTTCCCCCATCAAAAACGTGGAAAATGTGGACTTCGTCGTGGTGCGGGAACTGACCGGAGGCATTTATTTTGGCAAGCACACCTTAAATGAAAATGACGCAGAGGATGTGTGTTCCTACACCAAACATGAAGTTGAACGGGTCGCCCATGCTGCTTTTAAACTGGCAAGGACCCGTCGCAAAAAGGTAACTTCCATCGACAAGCAAAATGTCCTGGCGACTAGTAAATTATGGCGAAAAGTCGTATCTGAGGTGGCAAAAAATTACCCGGATGTGGAGCTTCACCATCAGTTGGTAGACTCGGCCGCCATGTTATTCATTACAAATCCCCAACAGTTCGACGTGATTGTGACCGAAAATTTATTCGGGGATATTTTAACGGACGAAGCGGCCGCCATTGCGGGGACACTCGGGGTCATGGCCTCGTCTTCCAAAGGCGACAAGGTCGCTTTTTACGAACCCATCCACGGCTCTGCCCCTGATATTGCCGGCCTCGGCATTGCCAACCCCATCGGGATGATTTCTTCGGTTGCCATGATGTTGTCGGATACCTTCGGCCTGCACGGGGCTGCCAAGAAAATCGAGGACGCTATCGAGCAAACGCTAAAAGATGGGATTTTGACGAAAGACTTAGGTGGAAATGCTACGACTCAGGCTGTTTGCAATGGCATTATCAGCCGCTTGGATTATTAATGGAAGGGGAGTGTGAGAGGATGCCTAAACAATCAATTTTCGATAAAATATGGGACCGCCACGTCATTGCAGGAGAAATGGGGGGGGACCAACTGCTTTACATCGACCTTCATGTCATCCATGAAGTGACATCGCCACAAGCCTTTTTCGGGCTTCGCCAAGCAGGGAGGAAGGTCCGTCGCCCAGAACTTACTTTTGGGACCGTTGACCATAATTCCCCTACCGTCGACATTTTTAATATCCGTGACGCCATTTCTAAAAAACAGATTGAAACCTTCACAAAAAATGTTGCCGACTTTGGCATCGAAGCAGCCCTTAATGGAAGCGAAGGACAGGGAATCTGTCACATGGTTGCCCCAGAAACTGGACGTACCCAACCTGGAAAGACCATCGTCTGCGGGGATTCCCATACGGCGACCAACGGAGCCTTCGGGGCCATCGCTTTCGGTATCGGAACAAGTGAAGTGGAGCATGTTTTAGCCACACAGACCTTATGGCAAAAAAAGCCGAAAGTCATGAAAGTGGAATTTCAGGGAATTCCGCAAAAAGGGGTGTATTCCAAGGATTTTATTTTAGGGTTGATTGCCAAATACGGCGTGGATGCTGGTGTGGGATATGCGGTTGAATACACCGGGGAAGCTATCAGTGCCTTATCCATGGAAGAACGGATGACCATTTGCAACATGTCCATTGAATTCGGGGCGAAAATCGGCTTGATGAACCCCGATGAAAAAACCTATGCGTATGTTTCAGGGCGTCCCCATGCCCCAGTGGATTTTGATGTGGCGGTACAAGATTGGGAGTCCTTAAAGTCAGATGAGGATGCGGTTTATGATAAAGTGCTGGCTTTAAATGTATCTGAGCTGTCCCCAATGGTAACCTGGGGAACGAACCCTGCCATGGGCGTATCGGTGGACATGGCCTTCCCAGAAATCAAAGATGTCAATGATGAACGGGCTTACCAGTACATGAGCTTGTCCCCAGGACAGTCAGCAGCAGACATCCCATTGGGGTATGTTTTTATTGGAAGTTGCACCAATGCCAGACTGAATGATTTGGAGGAAGCGGCTAAATTTTTAGAAGGAAAAAAAGTCGCCGCCCACATTACTGGTATTGTTGTGCCGGGTTCTCGTGGGGTTAAACGGGCAGCTGAAGCAAAAGGGATAGACCGGATTTTTAAGGAAGCAGGATTTGAATGGCGGGAACCCGGTTGTTCTGCCTGCTTAGGGATGAACCCCGACCAGGTTCCAGCGAATACCCACTGCGCCTCAACCAGCAACCGTAATTTCGAGGGACGGCAAGGGAACCTGGCAAGGACCCATCTTTGTTCCCCGGCAATGGCAGCGGCGGCGGCCGTTCATGGGAAATTTGTGGATGTAAGGGAGTTGGCTTAACATGGAAAAATTTACGAAATACGTAGGGACAACCGTTCCTTTGGTGAATGCCAACATTGATACCGATCAGATTATCCCCAAGCAGTTTTTAAAGGCCATCGACAAAAGCGGGTTTGGGAAGAACCTATTTTACGAATGGCGGTATGTTGGCAATGATTATGAGCCCAATCCCGGATTTATTTTAAATAACCCTGTATATAAAGATGCGGGAATCCTAGTGACGGGGGAAAACTTCGGTTGCGGGTCTTCCCGGGAACATGCGGCTTGGGCTTTGCAGGATTATGGCTTCAAGGTCATTATCGCTGGCAGTTATTCTGATATTTTCTACAATAATGCCCTGAAAAACGGCCTTCTTCCCATTGTACAGCCCCAACAGGTACGAAACATACTTTTCAACTTATCCCCAGATGAAAAAATCACCGTTGATTTACCTTCTCAAACCATCGAAGTGGCGGGAGCAGCATTTCCCTTTGAAATCAATGCGTCATTTAAGCATAAATTATTGAATGGCTTGGACGACATCGGGATTACCTTGGCGTTTGAGGAGCAGATTGCGAAATTCGAGCAGCATACCATACCTAAATATTTGAAGAAAGCATAAGACGGCTCCCGCTGTTTTGTGCTTTTTCCTATCTATTGTCGGAATATCGTTTAGCGGTGTTGCTTTTTGTCCAGAATAAGTTGTACAATAGAGGGATGACTGTTACGACTAAAGGAATGATAGATATGATATATGATGTACTAGTAGTTGGGGGAGGGCATGCCGGTATTGAAGCGGCATTGGCACCTGCGCGCATGGGCCTTAGCACGCTCATGATTACTTCAAGCATAGATAAAATTGGGTTTATGCCCTGCAACCCATCCATTGGAGGACCGGCCAAAGGGATTGTCGTCCGTGAGATTGATGCCCTCGGTGGGGAAATGGGTGCTAACACGGACAAGACCCATATCCAAATGCGGATGCTCAATACGGGAAAAGGCCCAGCGGTAAGGGCTTTGCGTGCACAGGCGGATAAGATTGATTACCCTAAAGAAATGCAAAAGACAATTTTAAGCCAACAAAACCTAACCGTTCTTGAAGCCCTGGTTGAAGACCTTTTAGTAGAAAACAACCGCATTCAAGGGGTTAAAACGAAAGACGGCAACATGATCATGGGGAAAACCGTTATTTTAACCACAGGGACTTACATGCATTCAAAAGTGATGATTTCCGACGAAGTGACGTTAAGCGGCCCTGAAGGAGCCCCGACCTCTTTGGGATTGTCCCAGTCCCTGAAAGACCTGGGCTTTGAATTGTTTAGGCTAAAAACTGGGACTCCACCACGGGTGGCCCTAGATAGTTGTGACTTCTCAAAAACGGAAGTGCATCCGGGGGACGATGTAATCCGAGCCTTCAGTTTTGACACTAAAGAGCACTTGCCCCTTGAAAACCAGTGGCCATGTTACTTGACCTACACCAATAGCAAAACCCACGACATTATTAACGAAAACCTGACCCGTTCCTCAATGTATTCTGGGGTTGTAGAAGGGGTTGGCCCCCGTTATTGCCCATCCATCGAGGATAAAATCGTGCGGTTTAACGATAAAGAACGCCATCAGATTTTCCTAGAGCCTGAAAGCGTGCACCTTCCTGAAATTTACGTCCAGGGCTTTTCGACGAGCCTTCCGAGAGAAGTCCAAGAGGAAATGATCCGCACCATCCCAGGTCTTGAAAATTGCCGGATTGTCCGTTATGCCTATGCCATTGAATATGATGCCATCAAGCCGGTCCAGCTGTGGCCATCCCTGGAAACGAAACTTGTCAAAGGCCTATTCACGGCAGGTCAAATCAACGGAACCAGTGGCTATGAAGAGGCCGCAGGACAAGGGCTGATGGCGGGGATTAATGCTGCCCTGCAAGTGCAGGGGCGGGAGCCGCTTATTTTGAAACGTGACGAAGCGTATATCGGTGTCATGATAGACGATTTAGTGACGAAGGGAACCCTTGAACCTTATCGCCTCCTAACTTCGAGGGCGGAATACCGTTTACTCCTTCGTCATGACAATGCGGATCTCCGCTTACGGGAATATGGCCATCAAATTGGGCTGATTGACGAAGATCGTTACAGTAGTTTTCAGTTTAAAGTTTCAGAAATTGAAGCTGAAAAAGAACGCCTTTCCCAAGTTAGGATTACGCCTAAAGCCCATACCAATGCCTATTTGGCTACCATACCCTCTTCACTCCTCAAAGATGGGATTAGTGCCCTGGAATTATTGAAACGTCCAGAAATCACTTATGCCCATATCCATGAACTGATTGAGGAAAAAAATGAAACCATTTCCCCTGAAGCTGCCGAGCAGGTGGAAATTCAGGTAAAATATGAAGGCTATATTAATAAGTCTTTACAACAGGTTGCTAAACTCCGTAAAGTGGAAGAGAAACGGATTCCGGAAAGCATCAATTACGAGGAGGTTCCGAACTTGGCACTGGAAGCGAAACAAAAACTCGCTCAGATACGTCCATTAACCATAGGGCAAGCCAGCCGCATATCCGGGGTCAACCCGGCGGATATTTCCATTCTGATGGTTTACATCGAAGCGGTGAGGTTTACAGCATGACTCCAGAGCAGTTTTATGATAAATTAAAGGATTTCAACATCGAATTGACAGAAAATCAAAAATGGCAGCTTCACCGCTACTGGGAGTTGTTGGTGGAGTGGAATGAAAAAATGAACCTGACAGGTATTACCGAGTTAAACGAAGTCTACTTGAAGCATTACTATGATTCTGTCATTGGATTTTTAATGTTTGAGGAAATCTCAGAATGCCAAACCCTTTGCGACGTCGGTTCTGGGGCAGGTTTTCCAGCATTGCCCGTCAAAATTATTTTTCCCCACTTAAAAATGGATTTGGTCGATTCCCTGGGAAAACGGGTTACCTTCTTAAATCATGTCATTTCGGAAACCGGGCTTGAACATATCCACGCACACCATTCACGGGCGGAGGAATTTGTGGCTAAAAACCGGGAAACATTCGATGTGGTGACAGCAAGAGCGGTCGCCCGCTTGAACATGCTGTCGGAACTTTGCATCCCCTTGGTCAAAGAGGGCGGCTATTTTATCGCTTTAAAGGGGCAAACTGGAGCCGAGGAACTTGAAGAATCTAAAAAAGCCATGTCTGCGCTTGGCGTTGAGTTAATTGCGGTGAATCATATTGAATTACCGGAAGATGCAGGTAGCCGCACTAATATTTATACAAAAAAATACAAAAAGACGCCAGTCAAGTATCCCCGTGCTTTTGGCCAGATAAAGAATAAGCCCTTAAAATAACGATACTTGTCGTTTTTACATCATCTATACATTTTTTGGACATTAAATGATGGAAAAAACGAAGGGAATGCGTTATAATTTAAACAGTTGAAAATTTCGTTATAATCAAACTGCCGGATTGGGTTGCCTCGGCTAGAAGACAGGGGGGAAATCATGTTTAATCTTTTTACAAGGGATGCAACGAACAATCAACCAAAAGATGAGGTCATACAGCTTCCTATAGGAAAAGTGACACCGAATAGATATCAGCCGCGAACTATTTTTAATGATGAAAAAATCGTTGAACTTTCTGACTCCATCCGGGAACATGGTATCATTCAGCCAATTGTGGTTAGAAAATATAATGACCTTTACGAAATCATTGCTGGTGAAAGGCGTTATCGGGCATCGAAATTGATTGGATTGGAGAAAATTCCAGTTATCGTGCGGGATTTAGATGACAAGCAATCAGCCTCCATAGCCATCATCGAGAATATCCAGCGTGAGGATTTAACAGCCATTGAGGAAGCCGTCGCTTATCGCAAACTGATGGACTTGCATGGGATAACCCAGGCCGTTTTAGCTAAGCAAATGGGTAAGTCGCAATCGACGGTTGCGAATAAAATCAGACTTTTGAATTTGGCTCAAGAAGTACAGGATGCCGTTCGGGAACGCAAGATTACAGAACGGCACGCCCGTTCTTTACTGGTCATTAAAGAAAAAAAACTCCAGCTAGAGTTGTTGGAAAAAATTATTGAAAAAGACCTAAAGGTTTCAGAGACGGAAACTTTAATAGAACAGATCCTTAATCCGGAAGTCCCAGAAAAAATGGAGAAGGCAACAACTACTTCTAAAATTCCAAGGGATGCCCGAATTGCGATGAATACATTTAAGCAGGCTGTTATGATGGTTGAAAAGACCGGAATGAAAGTCAAACATGAAACTGAAGAGCGTGAGGATGCCTTTGTCATCACGATTTCCCTTCCAAAAATGAAAACAAAATAACCGCATACCTTTTTGAACAGCCAAAAATCGGAAATGATTTTTGGTTGTTTTTTTATGCTTTTTTATGAGTAAAAGTTCATTTGTCCAAGTGACGAGATTTCTAAGATGCCTCAATTTGCTAGTGTTTGAGGAATCTGTGGATAAGTTTTTTTGAATTGCGGAAACTGTTAATATGCTTTTTAGCTATGAAAAATCTACAAATCTCACTAAAACAGGTGAATAACCTACAAAAAAACATTTTTTCAGTGTGGAAAGTATTTTTTTTAGGCTAATTCGTGGTAAAATATTCTTAAGTACAAGTGTACATATGAGTTGAAAATGGTTTGAGCGCAAATCCAGAGAAGAGCCCCTATCTAATTGCCCTAAAGACTTCAGTGGCTTTATCCACAGATAAATCTGCATTTACTCAAACGGATGATTTCAGCTCTTTAAATAACAGGAGGGTTAACATGGGGAAAATTATTGCGGTAACGAACCAAAAAGGCGGGGTTGGCAAAACAACTTCCAGTATCAACCTGTCAGCTTCCCTGGCGCATTTAGGACATAAGGTCTTACTTGTAGATTTAGACCCCCAGGCTAATGCTTCTACGGGTGTTGGTGTTTATAAAGGCGATGCAGAGGTAACGGTGTTTGATTTATTAGTGGATGAAATCCCTGTTATGGGCACGATAAAGGAAACCGGAGAAGATAATCTTTTTCTCATTCCGTCTTCTCAAGAACTTTCAGGATTTGAATCGATGATCGTTATGGAAAAAGAACGGGAATTCCGCTTAAAACCAAAACTTGAGCAGGTCAGGGAACATTTCGATTACATTATTATCGATTGTCCGCCTTCCCTTGGGCTTTTAACTATCAATGCCTTATCTGCTGCAGATTCGACTTTGATTCCTGTCCAGTGTGAGTATTATGCATTAGAAGGATTGACCCAATTATTAAATACAATACGCATAGTCCAGCGCCGTTTGAATCGAAGGTTATCCATTGAAGGTGTTCTACTAACCATGCTTGACAGAAGGACACGCCTGGGGTTGGATGTTATCAATGAAGTGAAGCTTTACTTTAAAGAAAAAGTGTTTAATACCATTATTCCGAGGTTAGTACGCCTAAGCGAAGCACCTTCCTTTGGAAAATCCATTATTGATTACGATTTAAAATCATCGGCAGCCCAATTTTATATTGAGCTTGCCAGTGAGGTGGTGAAGAATAATGTCAGCAAATAGATTAGGCAGAGGCCTAGGAGCATTGTTCCAAGAACACGACATCGAGAGCATTGAGGCTTTTCAGCAAGCAAAAGAAGGGGAAGTCATTGAGCAGATTCCCATAAAAAATCTTCGCCCAAACCCGTATCAGCCACGTAAATATTTTGATGAGTCAAAAATCAGCGAGCTGGCAAAATCCATTAAAGATCATGGTGTTTTCCAACCGATTATTGTAAAAAAAGACATCAAAGGCTACATCATCATTGCTGGCGAACGTCGTTTTAGGGCAGCAACTAAGGCCAAACTGAAAACCATACCAGCCATCGTCCGGGAATTTGACGATAATTTAATGATGGAGTATGCGCTTTTGGAAAACCTTCAACGTGAGGACTTAACCCCAATCGAAGAAGCCGAGGCGTATAAGCTCTTAATGCAAACCCTCGATTTGACACAGGAAAAATTAGCGGAGCGTATAGGGAAAAGCCGCGCACATGTTGCCAATACCATGCGTTTATTGCATTTACCAAGACGGGTACAGGCACTCATTGAAAGCAGCGACGTCTCTGTTGGGCACGCGAAGGTTTTGGCTGGCTTGAAAGACGAGGAGTTAGTCTTAAAACTAGCTGAAGTTGTTCGGGAGAAACAGATTTCTGTCCGGGAACTTGAAGAGATGATACGGGTACTTTTACATGAAAAAGAAGCGTTTTCCCCCGGCGCGGCTCCAAAAGGTTATTTCAATCCACACATCGAATCCGTGGAGTCCATTTTAAATGCATATTTTGGGACAAAAGTTCGTATCAAAGAACGGAACGGCGAGGGAAAAGGCCAGATAATCATCGATTATATGACGACGGACGATTTAAACCGATTACTCGATCGCATGGGAATGCAGTTTGATTAAAAAATATAACCTGCCAGCAACTGACAGACTTTGAAGTTGGCAGGTTGTATAATATAAATAATAAGAGGTTTATTTTTATGGGCCTTTTTTTATATGGGAAAAATCTTTAGCATCGGGAGGAGACCATGTATTCATACTTTCTAACTAGTAATGACAGCGGTAACCGGCTTGATTTATTCAACGCTTTCAACTACTTGAACATGGAATTCGTCGGGGACAGATTCTTGAATTTTTTAATTGACTACGCTGGCCGGCTTTTGAACGCCATTATTGTCATTGTGATTTTAAGTGTCGTCCGAAAACTGGGAATTAAACTCATTCAACGGATTTTCGCCATCAAAATTGAAAATTTACACACTAAAACGGACAATACCATCCGACGGAAAAAAACTTTAAAAGCCCTTTCTCTTAATATTTGGAGATATGCTATTAATGTCGTTATCATAATCGCCGTCATCGGTTCTTTCTTCGATTTGAGTACCCTTTTAGCCAGTGCCGGCTTCTTGACCGTTATTATTACCTTTGCATCCCAAAGCGTGTTGGCAGACATCGTTAAAGGCTTTTTCATCGTTTTTGAAGACATCTTTTCCGTCGGGGATATGATCAATATCGCAGGGACGCAGGGGACGGTCCTAGAGATTGGCATTCGTTCAACCAAGCTGAAAACCATTACCGGGGAAATTGTGACCATCCCCAATGGCGATATCCGCCAGGTAACCAACTTTTCCGTTTCCAATAGCATGGCGGTGTTGGACGTACTCATATCATCCCAGGCAAACCTAGAACTTGCCATTCAGACACTGGAGTTGGTTGCAGCATCTGCCCAAGAAAAATATCCCCAAATCGTTGCCCGTCCTACTGTTTTGGGCGTACAATCCATGGATGCCAATGAAACGATTATCCGCATGATAGCCGAAGTCCAGCCACTGCAAAAATTCAACATGGAACGGGAATTAAGAAAAGTCATCAAACTTACATTTGACGAAGCTGGGATAGAAATGCCCCTGTCGACTGCTGTTTTGCTTCGTGGCGGTACGAATACACAATCATCATAGATAAAGCCGAGGTGAAACGAACATGGAAAATGCAACTTTTGGTCTAAATGACATCGTGGAAATGAAAAAAGTCCATCCTTGCGGGGGGAATCGCTGGGAGATTGTCCGCCTAGGCGCCGATATTAAAATCAAATGCTGCCAGTGCCAACGGATGCTATTTATCCCCCGTCCGGATTTTAAGAAAAAGATGAAAAAGGTGCTTGGAAGAGCGGTCCAATCGGAGTAGGTGAAATAATGGGAATCGGATGGGGAAAAATGAGAAAAATTTTAGAGGAAGAAAATATTTGCGATGCCTTAACAGGACAGTCCTGAGGAGTAAAATTCCTTCGAGTTAATTACCTAAAATATCCACTTCCCTTAAGCGCTTTCGATTTGGCAAAATTATACGTGAACTTTTAT
>WRGF01000195.1 GCA_009787345.1 Turicibacter sp. | reverse complement strand
ATATCAAATAATGAAACGGGTTTCAACCCCTAAAACCCTTGATATCAGATGTTTTTCGACAGAGTTTTTTCGGAGCCGGGTGTAAAACTCGGGTTTTCACGTTTTTTTTACAATGCCAATCCCAATTTTATGCTATAATATAACAATAGGAGTGATTTTTAATGATTAAAGCAGTCAACTGGAACCAGCAAATTGACCCGTACTCCCAGGTTTTCTGGAAGCAAAACGTCGCCCAATTCTGGACCGAAGAAGAAATTTCCGTTACGGCGGATAAAAACGTATGGATAACCCTGTCTACAACCGAGCAGGAAGTCTTTAAGAAAATTTTGGGCGGACTGACCCTTTTGGACACGAAACAGGGCGGGGAAGGGATGCACTTGATCCCTCTTCACATTGAAAACCTTCAGGCAAAAGCAATTTTGACCTTTATGGGAGCTATGGAAGAAATTCATGCCAAATCGTACAGCCACATCTTTACGACGTTGGCAACAGACGAGGAAATCAGTGCAATTTTTAATTGGGTGGATACGAATCCGTTTTTGGCAAAGAAAAATCAGATGATTGGGGATTACTACCAACGTTTGTTTACGCCATCAATTAGTCAGACCGACCTGTATCTTGCTTTGGCTGCCTCAGTATTTTTGGAAAGCTTCCTCTTTTATAGTGGCTTTTACTATCCTCTATACTTAGCTGGTCAAGGAAAAATGACGGCTTCTGGGGAAATCATCAACTTGATTATCCGCGATGAATCCATCCATGGGGTATATACCGGTCTTTTAGCCCAGGAAGTTTTTAATAAACTTTCTATTTCAGAGCAAGCAGAAGTTTCCAAGGAACGCGATGAGCTATTAGTGAAGCTTTATGCCAACGAGGAAGATTACACCAAAGAAATTTATTCCGAGCTTGGCATGGTGGACGATGTCCTTCGCTTCCTTCGTTACAATGCCAACAAAGCTTACATGAACCTTGGGCTTGACCCTTATTATCCAGAAGAAGAAATCAACCCGATTGTTGAGAATGGGCTTCGTACTGATACGAAAAACCATGACTTCTTCTCAGTTAAAGGAAATGGCTACGTCAAAGCCCGTGCTGTCGAGCAGTTGACGGATGAGGATTTTATTTTTTAGCAAGCACATAATTGGGGCTGGCGCTGCCTAATTTCCAGAAATGGTTATTATGGTTGCCAGCCCCTTTTTTAATGTTGGTATGCAAGGTGCCTTATGATATAATTAGGTTGTGCTTAATAAGGGAAGGATAGACTGTTATGAAATTTACCAAAAAAAATGGTCCTATTTATTTACAGATAAAAGAAATTATCCGCGAACGGATACTCAGTAACCTGTACCCAAAGGGAAGCAATATCCCAACGGAGAATGAGTTCGAGAAAGAGTTCGAGGTGAGCAAGATTACCATTCGCCGGGCAATAGAAGAATTAGCCAAAGAAGGATTTCTAGTCAAGCGAAGCGGGAAAGGGACGCAGGTCATCTCTAACCGGCGTTTCTCAAAACTTTCTATTGGCCAGGATTTTTCCGAATATTTAATATCGGAAGGTGCCAAAATCGTCAAGGAAATGGTTTCCATCGAACAGTTCAATCCATCAGAGGATAGCGAAATATACCAATTATTCGGCGAAACTTGCTTTTTGATTGAAAGAAGGTTTAAGCTGAACGGACAGCCCTACATTTTTTTCAGACATTATTTGCCAGGTTGGGTCAACATACACCTAGAAGAGTGGCAAGAAAAGTGCTCCATTTATATGCTGTTGGCTAAAAATGGGATAGAGCTGCAATCTTTTACAGATAAATTTGCTATTGAGCCCCATTCGCAAAGGATTTGCCAATTGCTTGGCCTAAAAACAAAACCCATATTAAAACGGGTGCGCTATGCTTATAACGATGGGGAAGTTTGCTGCGAATTAGCAGAGGCCTACTACGACACGGAACTCCAGCCCTATGTCGTAAAATCGGAAGTATAATAGAAACTGCAAGAAAGTGGCAGAAACTTTTCTCCATTTCCTTACAGTTTTTTTTTGGCCAAGTGCTGACGGGAGAATTTTTTTCTCGGTAATTTGGAGCGTATTTCAAAGATTCCCCAATTTTTCCACATACTTTATGACATGCGGATGGAGATACCATTTTTGGGAAAACTAGAATGTAGGGTATATAGGATGATTAGGGTGCTAGGCCTTTGTGCCATCAGCTACTTGCTTCTTCAATAGGAAACTGCTAGCATAGAACGTTAGTCACTGAAAATTCTTTCAAAGTTCGTCATTACCCGAAAGTTCCATAAGGACATCAATTAGGAAGAAAACGCTTTAAAATATCCGCCGACCAACAACATTATAATGTTATAAAATTATAAACTTTTTGTTGACCTATGTCGCTTCGAGATGGTATAATCCAAATGAAAGCGATAACTAAAACTGGAGGAATAGCATATGAACAATTTTGTGGCGTTATTGGAAGAAAAAGTAGCACCCGTCGCTGGCAAGCTGGGAGCACAGCGGCACATGAGGGCCATCCGTAAAGGGATTGTAGCCACCATGCCCCTGATGATTGTCGGATCGTTTTTCACGATATTGCTGAACTTGCCCATTGAGGCATTGGCACAGATGATTGAGCCTTACCGTGAAATTTTAGACATCCCGTTTAGGTACACCGTTGGGATACTTGCCCTTTATTCAACTTTCGGGATTGCTTCCTCTTTAGCTGAAAGCTATGACATGGACGAGATGTCCTGTGGCTTGATTGCACTCATGGGCTTTTTGATTACAGCAGCCCCTCCCCTTCGGGTATTTGAATCCGTCGAGGGTGTAATCGGTGCTGGACGCTTCATCAACATCGCCAATTTAAACTCTGCCTCATTATTTTCGGCGATTGTTGTTGCCATTGTGACGGTAGAGATTTACCGCTTCCTGCTGGTAAAGAATATCACCATAAAAATGCCAGCTGGCGTTCCTTCTGAAGTATCCAACTCTTTTACAGCCCTATTCCCGACAGCGATTACCTTGTTGCTGTTTTGGGTCCTTCGCCACCTCGTAGGATTTGACATCAACGCAATGCTGAGCAACCTTCTATCCCCATTGCAAGGTTTCTTGACAGGTAATAGCCTGTTTGGTGGACTTCTGACGGTATTGCTGATTACAATTTTTTGGTCCCTTGGTATCCATGGCCCTGCTATCTTAGGACCAATCATCCGCCCGTTTTGGGATATGTCCATCGCTGAAAACATGGATGCTTTCACAAATGGGGTTGGCATCCATGAACTCCCAAACATTTTCACCGAACAGTTCTTGCAGTGGTTCGTCTGGATTGGCGGTGCAGGTGCGACTTTAGCACTAGTTGTCTTATTCATGTCCTCTAAATCAAAATATTTGCGCAGCTTGGGCCGCCTTTCCTTTATTCCCGGCCTATTCAATATTAACGAGCCGATTATCTTTGGGGCTCCTATCGTCATGAACCCGATTTTGGCTATCCCATTCATTTTGGCTCCCCTTGTCACCACAACCCTATCTTACTTCTTAACGGTCACGAATGTGGTTCCGATGATGATGGCGCGCCTGCCATTTTCCATGATTTCACCGATTGCTGCCTGGATTAGTACCAACTGGAGCGTCATGGCAGGAATCTTAGTTATCATCAACTTCCTGATTTCCCTGGCGATTTACTATCCATTCTTTAAAGTGTTCGAAAAGCAGCAACTGGCAAAAGAATTAGAAGCAGAAGCGTAGGAGGGCCAAAAAGGAAAATACTGCGGTATTTTCCTTTTCGGTGCTATATCACACATTATTTGAAATGGAGGATGAAAGATGAAACGTAAATTAGGAGTTTCCGTTTACCCGGACCATAGCGACATTGAGCGTGACCGGGAATATTTACAGCAGGCAGCGGGCCATGGTTTCTCAAGGATTTTCATGAGCATGCTCGAAGTGACAGAGGACAAAGACGCCGTCGTCAAAAAATTCAAGGATTTAATCGGGTTTGCCAAGGGGATAGGTTATGAAATCATCCTGGATGTTGCCCCTAATATTTTTGATGATTTGGGAATCAGCTACGATGACATGGGGTTTTTCCATGATTTAGGCGCTGATGCCATCCGCTTGGATGTGGGGTTTGATGGAAGCAAAGAAGCCATGCTCACTTATAACCCATATGGCGTAGCCATTGAACTGAACATGAGCAACGATGTGGCATACCTCGACAATATTTTGACATATCAGGCGAACAAGCCGTACCTTTATGGCTGCCATAATTTTTATCCACAAGATGGAACAGCACTCCCTTATGAATTTTTTGAAAAATGCAGCATCCGCTTTAGGGAACAGGGCATCCGCACGGCGGCTTTCATCACCTCCCAAGCCGGGAATATCGGCCCCTGGGATATTAACGATGGCCTGCCAACCCTTGAATGCCACCGCTACCTGCCTGTGGTTGCACAGGCCAAGCATTTATGGGCTAGCGGCTACGTCGATGATGTCATTATCGGGAATGCCTATGCCAGCGAAGAAGAACTGAAAGCACTTGGGGAAATCAACCGTTACCAGCTGGAACTGACCCTTGACTTGGTAGAAGTGGTTAACCCAGTTGAAGAAACCATCGCCTTTGGGCAGCAGCATTACCGCCGTGGCGACATCACTAGCCGCATGGCCCGCTCGACCGAAGTCCGAAAAGTTTTTAAGCATGACCCGAACCCGCCCCATGATCACAAAATCATGTTTCAACGTGGCGACGTCGTCATCGGGAATGATGGTTTTGGGAAATATAAAAACGAATTGCAAGTCATCTTGGAACCCCACGAAGACTCCCGGAAAAACAAAATCGGAAGCATTGCCCCAGAAGAAATGATTTTACTGGACTTCATCCTGCCTTGGACCAAATTCCGCTTCAAAAAGGGGCGTTGCGACTAATGCCCGGTTTATTGCTTAAGAACGCCAAATTAATAGATGGAAGCCAAGTCGATATCGCTATTGCCGATGGGAAAATCACTGCGATTGGAACTGCACTGCCGGAAACTGCTGCTGAAACCGTAGATTTATCGGAAGCTGGCTTTCTGACGCCTGGCTGGATTGATAGCCATGTCCACTGCTTCGAAGCGATGGATCTCTACACGGATTTCCCAGATGAAATCGGCGTTAAAAAAGGGGTAACCACCGTTGTTGATGCCGGGTCGGCAGGTTGCAGCAACATCGGGGAGTTTTACCAGATGGCTAAAAACGCGTCCACCAATACCTTAGCCTTCCTTAACATTAGCCGTAATGGCATCGTCGCCCAAAACGAATTGGAGGACTTATCCAACATTGATGTGATGGCCGCTAAAGAGGCAGTTGAAAAATTTTCTGACTTTATCGTCGGCTTCAAAGCACGGATGAGCAAGACGGTTGTCGGGCCTAATGGGATAAAACCCCTGTTACTGGCAAAAGAGATCCAGGAAGGAACCGGACTGCCCATTATGGTACACATCGGTTCCGAGCCGCCAGTCCTTTTTGAAATTTTGGATGTGATGGACGCTGGGGACATCCTCACCCATTGTTTCAATGGCAAGCCAAATGGCATTTTAGGAAACTCTGCCATCAAGCCAGAGGCACATCTTGCCAAGGAAAAAGGGATTGTCTTTGACATCGGCCATGGGACCGACAGTTTTAACTTCAATGTAGCCAAAACTGCCTTTTCCGAAAATTTGAAAGCCGACTTGATTAGCACCGACATCTACATCAGGAACCGCTTGAACGGCCCTGTCTATGATTTGCCAACTACCATGGAAAAGTTGATGGCGATAGGTTATAGCCTAGAAGAAGTCATCGAAAAAGTAACCTCAGCACCTGCCAAGGCCTTGGGGCTTGCCTCCAAAGGACGGCTAGAAGTCGGGGCGGATGCTGACTTTACCATCTTTAAGGTAGAATCTGGGACAAAAACACTGACGGACTCCAATGGATTCACGCAGACAGTGGAAACATTGGTGATTCCCCAAAAAGCGATTGTGGGAGGTACCATCTATGAATGCTGATAAACTAGGCTTGAAGGAAGTCATCAATGCCTCGGGTAAAATGACCATTTTAGGTGTTTCCACGGTTTCTCAGGATGTGATAGATGCCCAAATATATGGCGGCAACCACTTTTTTGAAATGGAAGAACTCATGATCCACAGCGGGAAATACCTTGCCAACCTCCTACGGGTGGACGATGCCCAAATTGTCGCCTCTGCTTCGGCAGGGATTGCCCAAAGCGTCGCCGCCTTAATTGGAAGGGGAAGCGTCGCCCATGCTTACCACCCTTATTGCCAGCAGACAGCAGCAATAAGGGAAATTGTAATCCCTAAAGGGCATAATGTGGATTATGGAACCCCTGTTGAGGTTATGATCGCCCAAGGGGGTGGGAAAGTGGTGGAGGCAGGCTATGCCAATATGTGCAGCCCCGAACATCTGGAAATGGCAATCACGCCAAATACCGCCGCTATCTTGTATGTGAAAAGCCATCATTGCGTCCAAAAAAGCATGTTGTCTGTCAAAGAGTCAGTTTCAGTGGCCCAAAAGTTCGGATTGCCCCTTATCGTAGACGCAGCAGCTGAAGAGGATTTGTTTAGTTATACGGAGGCCGGTGCTGATTTGGTCATTTATAGCGGTGCCAAGGCATTATCCGGGCCAAGTTCAGGATTGGTGATAGGGAAGTCACCCTATGTTTCATGGGTCCGTTTGCAAGGAAAAGGGATTGGGCGTTCCATGAAGATTGGGAAAGACAATATTTTCGGGCTCGTCGCCGCTATTGAAGCCTATTTGACGACAGGAACGGAAAGCGCTGAGTCCATGCTTCAACGGTTAGAGCCATTTATTCAAGGGCTGAACGAAATCCCACACTTAACAGCAGCCATTGCCCAAGACCCTGCCGGGCGGGAAATTTACCGGGCGAGCGTCGAAGTCCACGGTAAATCAGCCAGGGAAGTCATTGCCTTGCTAAAGGAAAAAAGCCCCGCTATCTACACGAGGGAATATCAGGCCAATAAAGGGATTATTGAATTTGACATAAGGATGGTCACGGGCCAGCAAATGCAAAAAATTATCGAACGCTTAAAGGAGGTTTTTCAAGATGTCACGAACACCTAATTATTTAAAGGACCGGGTTTGCCTAAACGTTTTGGCAGGGTCAGTGGAAAATGCCAAGGAATGCTATGAAGCCGCTGAAGGGTACGTCGTCCTTGGCGTGCTGTCAAAAAATTACCCAACCGACGAATTGGCGATTGAAGATATGAAAAAATATGCCGGGGCGACAAACAATGCCTTATCCGTTGGCCTTGGTGCCGGGGATCCAAAACAAAGTGCCATGGTTTCAAGGATTTCACAGCCTTTGCAACCCCAGCACGTCAATCAGGTGTTTACAGGCGTCGGGACGTCCCGGGGACTTTTAGGGCAGGAAGAAACCGTTATCAATGGCTTGGTTTCCCCAACAGGAAAGGTCGGCTATGTCAATATTGCAACCGGACCTTTATCCAGTGCGGCTCCGGCAGGGGAAGTTCCCATTGAAACTGCTATTAAGCTGCTCCAAGACATGGGAGGCTCATCCATTAAATATTTTCCGATGAATGGCTTAGCCCATAAAGAAGAATACATAGCAGTGGCGAAGGCCTGTGCCAATCATGGCTTTTACTTGGAACCTACCGGTGGTATCGACTTGGATAACTTCGAGGAAATCTTGCAAATTGCAGTTGATGCCGGTGTTGAAAAAATCATTCCCCATGTTTATAGCTCCATCATAGACAAACAAACGGGGAACACCCGTCCCGAAGATGTCAAAACCCTGTTGGGCATCATGAAGAAGTGCGTAGGTTAAGGGTATGAATATTGCCTCCTTTGGGGAAGTCATGCTTCGGTTGACCCCCCCTAATTTTATGGTATTGGAACAGACGGACCAGCTAACCATGTCCTTTGTCGGGACAGGTGTCAATTTACTGGGTAGCCTATCCCGCTTCGGGCAAAAAACGTCCATGGTCTCTAAAATTCCAAATAATGCCCTGGGGTTAGCAGCCTTGTCCGAACTAAGGAAATTAGGCATTGGCACTGAATTTATGGGATTTTCCGGCGACCACATGGGAAGCTTCTTCGTGGAACTGGGCTACGGTTTGCGGCCCACCCAAGTCACTTATCAAAACCGGGTGAATAGTTCTTTTTGCCAAGCAGGGGCTGGCGCTTATGGGATAGAAGGGATTGTTTCCCAGTCAAATTGGGTGCATATCTGCGGGATAACCCTGAGTTTGACCAAGCAAACCCGTGAAGCTGCCCTAAAACTTGCTAAGGAAACCAGCCATCAGGGGAAAAATCTGTGTTTCGATTTTAATTACCGGCCCAGCCTAAATGAAGGGAATACCCTCCAAGAAATGCGTGGCTATTATCAGGAAATGCTGAGGCATGCAACCCTCGTTTTCGGCTCCCTTCGGGATTTAACAGACCTGATGGGCATGGAAATCAATAAGGAGTTGCCGCCTATTGAACGCTTGCGCCAAGGTGGTGCTGCCTTCATGAAAGAATATGACATTCCATATTTTGCAGGGACTATACGAAATGGCCACCAGTTGACTGGTTTTATTTTTAGGGACGGGGAATTGCACTTGTCGCAACC
Organism: Turicibacter sp.; assembly: GCA_009787345.1. Taxonomy (GTDB): domain Bacteria; phylum Bacillota_I; class Bacilli_A; order MOL361; family Turicibacteraceae; genus WRGF01. Next base: position 18,013 of record WRGF01000195.1, on the reverse strand, counting down.
AGTTGAGCTGAAAGTTTTAGACCGCATTGGCGGTGGTGATGCTTATGCCGCAGGTATTCTTCATGGCTTGGCCAGTGGCTGGGAAACGGAATATTTGCTCAAATTCGCCGTAGCCAACGCTGCATTGGCCCATTCCACCTTTGGGGATACCCCTCTTGCCACAGAAAACCAAGTCAAACAATTTATGGACAATCCTACCTTGGATTTGGTCAGATAACTTCCCCCCTAAGCGACAGTTTGAAAAACTATCGGTTAGGGGTTTTTAAATTTCTGAAATATGATATAATGGAAATGTAAGGATTTTACTTCTGTTAATTTCATGTCATTTTGGCTATTGGAGGAGGTTAAATGGAACAGAAAACTTCATGGTTCACTAGGTTTATGAAAGGTTTTATCTTTATGTGCATGTGTTGCGCCGGGGCAGGGTCTGCATTTTTTGCCCAAAAGGAAGGCATGAAGCAAATGAATGACAAAAAGGGAAATATGGATTATTACGACCGTTTGGGATAAGGGAGGGAAGATGTGGACGTGTGCCGCATCTTTTTTTGTGGGCGAAACGCACTAAGTGAAAGAATGCGCACATAGGCACTTTTTTGTGCCTTCTTTTTGCGTTCACGGATTCATGCTATAATATGACTTAAATTGAAATTCCATTAATTGGAACAATTCAATCCAGTTCCGCAAGCCGCTACCTGTTAAAAAGTGACCTTGCAGGTGCCGATTCTGGGAAGCCCACCCAGCCTCGCCCCCTTTCAGGCACACCTTTCAACACTTCGCAAACGGGCTTGCTACACTTTTTATAGGGGAGGAAAATTATGAGAAACGAGCAGATTCATTTTGGTGCCTTGATTCATGGGGTTGGGGGGAACATTTCAGGTTGGAGGCATCCGAAAATCGCCAGCAACCAGAGTGTGAGCCTTCAGTTTTACAAGTCCCAGGCCCAAAAGGCAGAGGAAGGGAAGTTTGACGTGGCATTTATTGCTGACGGGGTTTTTATCAATGAAAAATCGTTGCCGCACTTTTTGAACCGCTTTGAGCCTATTACGATATTATCGGCATTGGCTTTGGCGACTGAGAATATTGGATTGGTGGGGACTATCTCGACGTCTTATAGCGAGCCTTTCACGGTTGCCCGTCAGCTTGCCTCCCTAGACCACATCAGTGGCGGAAGGGCCGGTTGGAACGTGGTGACGACGCCACTGGAAAGCACGGCCCTAAATTATAGCAAGTCCATCGACCAGCATCCTAGCCATGGGGAGAGGTACCAGATTGCCGAAGAATACCTTGAAGTGGTCAAGGGCCTATGGGATTCATGGGATGACGATGCCTTCGTTGCCGATGTGGAGGAGGACAAGTTCTTCCACCCCGAAAAGCTTCGCACGTTGAACCATAAAGGGAAGTATTTCTCCGTCCAAGGCCCCCTCAACATTGCCCGCTCCCAGCAAGGGCATCCGGTGATTTTTCAGGCAGGCTCATCAGAAGCAGGCATTAAGCTAGCCGCCAAGGAAGCCGATGCCATCTTCACCCACGGTGTCAGTATAGAAAAATCCCAAGCCTTTTACCAAAAAGTGAAGGCACAAGCAGCATTGTCCGGCAGAAATCCAGAGGAATTAAAAATCTTCCCGGAAATTTCACCGATTATTGGAGCCACGCTGGAAGAAGCAGAGAAGAAGTACGAGGAAATGGCACAGTTGGTGTCCGTCCCTAAGGCCCTCGATTATTTGGGGCGCTATTTCGACCACCACGATTTCAGCCAATACGATGTGGACGCGCCATTCCCGGAGCTTGGAGAGGTGGGTGCCAACAGCTTCAAGAGCACCACGGACCACATTAAGCGCTATGCCAAGGAAGAAGGGCTGACCTTGCGGCAAGTGGCACTTCGGGAAGCGACGCCCAAAACGAAATTTATCGGAACTCCAGAACGGATTGCCGATTTAGTCCAAGAATGGTTCGAGGCGAAAGCGTGCGACGGATTCATGGTAGCGGTGAGCGTGCCAGGAGCGCTGGAGGACTTCGTCGACCAAGTGGTTCCCATCCTCCAAGCACGGGGCGTTTACCGAACAGAATACCCAGCCGACACGTTCCGCGGGAATTTGGGACTGCCTTATAAAGAAAGCCGATATACCGCATAAATAAAAGGCGGAACAAGCCCGTTTGCGTAAGGGTGAAAGGTTTGCCTGTAGTGGGGGTGAAATTGGGTGGGTTTCCCAATAGCAGTCCCATGGAAGGTAACTTTTCACCCTGAAGCGGCTTGTGGAGCTAGATTGAAATAAAAGGCGAAACAAGCCCTTTTGTGAAGGGGAAAATAGTAACTAGATTGGGAGAGTGAAAAAATGGGATATACATTAGGGATTTTAGACCAGAGCCCGCTAATGGGCAATGCTACTAACGAGCAAATTATAGGAATGACGGTTGACTTGGCCCAAAAAGCCGAGAACTGGGGGTATAGCCGCTTTTGGGTATCGGAGCATCATAACACGCCTGAACTTATTGGAAGTTCCCCCGAAGTACTGGCGTCTTATTTATTGGCAAAGACAAAGACCATCAAAATCGGTTCCGGCGGGGTGATGCTACAACATTATAGCCCTTACAAAGTCGCCGAGAATTTCAACTTATTGTCCACGCTGGCACCAGGCCGGGTAGATTTAGGGGTCGGGAAAGCGCCCGGCGGCCTTCCCTTATCCACAAAAGCCCTCCAACATGGCACCATCAATGATGGGAGCGATTTCGATAACCGTTTGAAGGAACTCCAGCAGTACGTGAAAGGCTATGGAGAAGTCATCGCCGTCCCGGTCCCGAAAACGGCGCCCCGTCTCGTGTTGCTAGGTGCCAGTGCCAAAAGCGCCGAACTTGCGGGACAGCTTGGGATTGGGTTCGTCTTTGCGGGCTTCATCAACACCAGTCTTGAAGTGCTGCAAGAAGCGGCAACACTTTATAAGAAACACCATCCGGCAGGCCATTTTGCTGTCGGCATGGCGGTGATGGCAGCGGATACAGCCGATGAGGCCAAGTCCTTGGCAGTCGGGAAGAAGCTGGTGAAGGTCCATCTGGATTCCGGGCGCACCCTGACCGTCGCCGACATGGAAATGGGCCATCAATTCGGCAAGGAGTCCGGGGAAGGGTACACCTTAAAAGAGTTTGATGCAAATATTTTCCACGGGACTGCTGCTGATGTCCATACGCTATTTGAAACGTACCATGAACGGTTTAAAATCGATGAATTTATTTTGCATACGCCGATTTTAAATGCCGCTGCCCGTGAGCGTTCCTTTGAATTATTGAGCCCTAAGTTTTCGGCAAAAGTGAGGGTGGCCTAGCATGAACAATATTAGGATTGATTACTTACAGGAAGGGGAACAGGCAGCATATCGGCAAATGCTGTTAAAAAGCTACGCCGAGTACGAGTCCATTTTTCAAGACCCCGCTGCCTGGCAAGATTACCTTAAAGCGATTGCCGCTTCTGTGGACAATACCGACTCGGAAGGGATTTTAGTCGCCAAATACGAAGGGGTCATGGTCGGGGGGTTACAGCTGTTCACCAATTCGACCAAAGCTTACGGTGTCCCCACCATCGGGATTGACTCCACCATCGTCCGCCTATTAGGGGTCCACCCCCAGTACCGAGGGCTAGGAATAGCCAAAAAACTGTTGGCAGCAGGCCTTGAATTTGCGCAGAAACGAAAAGACCCGTCGCTGTATTTACACTCCGGCGAGGGCATGAAAGAAGCCATCAACATGTATTTGTCCATGGGGTTTGTCCGGGATAAATCCAAGGAATTCATGAACGGGGACATCCTCGTGAAGAGTTTCCGCTATGATTTAAATGAGTCCAGTGAAGAGAAGTTGCAAAAAGGGGAAGATGTAGCATGAAACACGTAAAAAAAATAATATCCGCACTAGGAATCGTCGTATTGGCAGGGTGCCAGGCGGGGGGGAATGCAGTCGGGGAGCGGGATACTTTGGTGGTCGCTTATGACGGAGAACCGGTTTCCCTAGACCCACAAGCTGTCAATGACTTCCGGTCGGGACCAGTCATTTTCCAGATTTTTGACCGGTTGCTGAACCAAGATGAATACGGGAATTTTTACCCGTCGCTTGCGGTTGAATGGCGGCGCATCGACGATTTGACTTACGAGTTCGACCTGCGGGAAGGGGTTTATTTCCATGATGGGACGCGCCTTCAAGCTTCGGATGTGGTCTTTTCCCTTCAGCGGGCAGCAGAAGCACCGACGGTAGCACCCATTTTAGGGATGATTGACGCAGATTCGGTGTATGCAGTGGACGAAAACACTGTTAGGGTGGGGACGGAATATCCTTTCGTGCCTCTACTGGCACACTTATCCTCCCATCACGGGGCAAGCATTGTCAGCCAGGCAGCAGTTGAAAATTTAGGGGAAGCCTTCGGCAACAACCCAGTGGGGACAGGGGCTTTCAAGGTCAGCAACTGGTACCATGGGGACCGCTTGGAATTGGTCCGCTTCGAGGACTACCATGGGGAAGCACCGGCATTTGATTGGCTAGTGTTTAGGAATATCCCAGATGCCGCCAACCGCCTGATTGAACTGGAAACAGGGCAGGCTGACCTGCTCATCAACGTTTCGCCATCCGATGTGGCAGCCATTTCAAACCATCCGGATTTAAACCTTCATCGGGAAGAGGCTTTAAGAGCGCATTATATTGGTTTCAACACCCAAAGGGCTCCCTTTGACGATGTGCGCGTCCGCCATGCCATCAATTATGCGGTGGATGTGGATTTAATCATCGAAACGATTTTAGAGGGGGTAGGGGTCAGGATGTTCGGTCCCATCGGCAGCTTGTTATGGGGTGCCCACCCGAACCTTCCTGCCTACGGATTTGACGTGGAACATGCCCGTCAGTTGCTAGCGGAAGCGGGTCTTGAGGATGGGTTCACGACCACCATCATCACCGACCAGGACAATAATAACCGAAACATTGCCGAAGTGCTTCAAAACAAGTTGCAGGAAATTGGTATTACGGCAGTGGTAGAATCTGTGGAATGGCCCACCTTCCTTGAAGTGGTCAATTCCGGCAACCACGAGATTTTCATCACAGGCTGGACAGGGGCGACAAGGGATGCTGACTATGGGCTATATCCATTGTTCCATTCTGACCATTTGGGAACAGGTGGCAACCGGGCATTTTATGTGAATCCCGAAGTGGATGCCCTCTTAGAAGCGGCCCGTAGGGAACTTGACCCAGAGCAGCGCCGTGCCATGTATTATGAAATCCAGGAAATCATCGTCGCAGATGCGCCTTGGGTATTCATGAACGTCGGAGAAGTGCTGGTAGGCGCCCGTGGCAACATCGGCGGCTTGCGAAACCTGAACCACTTGCCTTATAGCCAACTGTATTTTACGGACTAATCAGATAATCGCTATGCCCAGGGACAGAAAGGGCATGGCTTTTTTCTTGAGGTGTAACCGCCACCAACCTTTACACGCCAAGGGGTTTATGCTATAATTTTCATAAATTAGGAATCTAGTTCCGCAAGCCACTCCAAGGAAAAACTGGACCATCCGAATCGCCGACTCTGGGAAACCCACCCAGCTTCGACGCTTCTACTGGCACAAATTTTTCCTTTGCGTAACCAGGCTTGCTGCACTTTTTATTTAGGGGGGAAGCATCATGCATGTGGCACAAATCAGGCATTTTGATGTCGCCAATGGGCCGGGTATCCGGGCCAGTTTATTTGTTTCAGGCTGTACCCACCAATGCCAAGGCTGCTTCAACCTTCAGTACAAGGACTTTTCTTATGGAACGCAGTGGTCCCATGCCCAGGAGGATGAATTCGTTGCCCATTTGAGAAACCCCAACATTAGGGGGGTCACCATTTTAGGTGGCGAACCCCTCGACCAAGTCCAAGATAACGACTTGCTCCATCTCCTCAAACGGATTAAAAAAGACACCGGGAAAAACATTTGGCTTTATTCCGGGTATACTTGGGAAGAAATCTTAAAAGACCGCAAGAAATTAGCAGTACTGTCCCATGTGGATGTCTTGGTCGATGGACGCTTTATAGAGGCGCGCAAAAATTTAAAGCTAAAGTTCAAAGGAAGCGACAATCAACGGACGATTGATGTTAAATCTTCCTTAAAGCATTTAAAACCGGTGTTGCTGCCGGAGTACAGTTGAGGTGAGAGTATGAAAAAAGTCCAGGATTTAGTGCAAACTAGCATGTTCATTGCATTGGTCTTCTTGGCGACCAGCAGTGTTCGGGTGCCAGTAGTGCCGGGAGCGGGCTTGATCCATACCGGAACAGTGATATTATTTATTGTCGCCTGCGCTTTTGGCCCGCTTAAAGGAGCGTTGGCAGGCTCTCTCGGGATGGCTTTGTTTAATTTGACAACAGAATGGGCAGTTTGGGCACCTTACACTTTTGTCATCCGGTTTGTGATGGGGTTGATTATCGGCTCCATTGCCTATTCACAAGGCAGGAAGGGGCGAAGCTGGAAAATGAATCTCCTGGCCCTATTTATTTCTGCCCTGTGGTTTTTACCCACAACTTACATCGCCCAAATGATGATCCAGGGCATTGAGTTTGGAGATTGGCGGATTCCTTTGCTGGCTTTGCCGGGGAATTTGGCCCAGCTGGCATTGGCCCTTGTCATCGGCTTGCCGGCAATTCCCCGCATTGCTAAGCTTCGGGACACGGTTTTATATAAAAAAAGCCGCCGAAGCTTTCAATAAGTTCTTTACCAGCCTGTCTTATCATAAAATGAACTAGCGTGACAGGCAGAGCAGCTACTTAATATTGACATTCCCCGAGGAATTTTTTAAACTCGGGGTTTTATACGGAAAGGAAGTCGGACATGATTTATTTTGCGAAAACGAACCCACAGGCTACCATTCCCTCCAAGCGTGACGAGGACGGGGCTTTTGATATTTATGCTTGTTTTGAGGAGGATGCCATTCTGTTGCAGCCCCATGAAACGAAACTGATCCCCACGGGGATTGCCTCGGCTTTTTCATCAGATTACGTTGCTATCTTGAAGGAAAGGGGCTCATCGGGTTCCCTTGGGATAGGGCAGCGGGCTGGGGTCATCGACTCTGGCTACCGCGGGGAATGGTTCGTTGCCATGACCAATCACAACGAGGTGCCGATGGCAATTGCTAAAACCGGCGTGAGTTTACCGGAAGGGACATTAGAATACCCTTACAGCAAAGCTGTGTGCCAGTGCCTGATGGTCCAGGTCCCCAAGCTTGGCATAGAAGAAATTAGCCTTGACCGCCTGCTGGCGATCAAATCAGAGCGCGGGACTGGCGCACTAGGTTCCAGCGGGAAATAAACGAATAGCCCTCCTTGAAAACGCACAAGGAGGGCTATTTTTTCCCGATGAACCATTCGTATCGCATTAAAATAGTTCTATTTCCCTCTCCCCCTGAATAAAATGGAAAAATAAACAAAAATTCCGATACGCCCTCGCTTATGATGGCTGGTTTTGGCGAATGGGCAGAGCAATCCCAAAAATAAAACTTAATTTCTTTCAGGCCGCAGGAAATGCCTTTTTTCGATAAGGGATTCGTGCTAAAATGCAAAAATCAAAAACAGATAGATGATGAGGAATATGGGGCCAAGAATTTTTCAGGAAGGGGATAGGCTTATGAAAACTAGGATTATCAGTTTTTTATTTGTTGGGGCAGTTGTCTTAGTAGCCTTAACAATCAATGGAGCATTTTAAAAACCGAAAAAAAGCGTGCTTGCCAGTGTTGGCAAGCACGCTTTTTTTGGTCAAATGCTTTGGAGCCGCTCAATTTCTTTTTTGACGTTGCCGGTGAAGCCCCCATCGTGGTAAGTGACGACTTGTTTGATGTTAAAATCCTTTAACCGGTCCAACGAAGCTTGAAGCTGGGTGCAACTGACGTTAAGCTCCCGGTTTGGCAACTTTAGCCTGCCTTCCTCGATTAAAAACAGGTCGGCGGTAATAAGTGTTTTAGAGCTTTTATGATAAAGGCAGATGTGACCATCGGTATGCCCCGACGTATGGATAACCGTTAAGCCAAAATCCAGTTCCTGCCCGTCATAAAGGGGGGTGTGGACATCTGTATAAGACTTGGAAAAACCTTGTTTTAGGCGCTCGAAGGTGCTTTGAAGGTCGGCAGGGATGTCGTCCCCATAATTATCGAATTTGGCAAGCTTGTGGGGGAGGACCCTGCCTTCGATGTACTTGATTTCATCGGTGTAGGCTAGGATTTCAAGGTCGCCAAGTTTTTTCAATTCGTTGATGGAGCCGATGTGGTCAATGTCTTGATGGGTCAGTATGACTTGCCCAACCTGTGTAAAATCGAACCCGGCATCCTGGATTTGCTTGATGATTTCTGTCCCTTGTCCCGGAAATCCGGCATCAATGAGGAGTGCTTTTTTGCCATGATGGACCAAAGTCAGGTATACAGGGCGGATTTGCCCCTTTTCAGGCGTGCGGATGGTCAGAACATCTATGCCTCTGTGTATTTCCAATGTAATCACCTCATTAGCATTATATCCAAAGGGCAGTTAAGTTACACACAGCAGTCACCAATTTGGGCTTATATCATAAACTATCCTAGGAAAATTCTTTTTTAAAGGGAGGGAAAAGGATGGATCCATTGGTATGTGTGGATGAATTGGAGCGGGTAGTCAAGACGAGGAATCTATTTCGGGTACGGGAATTGCTTCAAAAAAACTTGGATTTATATCCATTGGAGCCGGAATTTTTGCAAAAATGTACCCGAATCGCCCAAAAAGATGCCCTGACGTTTCAAAAACACGATCAGGAATACTTGAATCCCAATGAGGAAAAATGGAATAAATCTGATTTTAGTTATTTGAAACAGCGGTTGGGAAAGAATTTTTCTTGGGAACGCTACGAAATGGCCATTGCCATGGCTGGTTACTTTGAACGCCAAAAAATTGCCGAAGCCGAGGAAGCTGCAAAGCTTGCGGCAGAACTTGAGGCAACAGAACATAAAGAATCACGGGCTGAGCGGAAACGGCAAAAAAAGCTTCTTAAGCAGCAAAAACGGGAAGCCCAAAAAGCCAAAAGGAGAAGCGAGCGCAACTTGCCGGCAAAGCAGATTCTTTTAGGGGTCCAAGTGTCTGGATTGCTGCTGATTTATTATCTCGTCTATTTGATTATTACCGAATTTTAACAGGAAGGGGTGCCCACAAGCTCCACTTTTGAAGAAGGGGAAGTTATGATGAAAGATTGTAAATGCATAACCAATGTTCCATTTAATTTCAGCATCCGCAGGGGGTTTACCTGGTTTCGTCCATTTAACCCGCCCATGTCCCCAGGGGTGCCTAAACCCGTTAGTGAGGGCCCGATATGCCAACCACAGGCCTGCGAGCCAGAACAATGCCAACTGGTTTACAGCCAGGAAGATGTGACGACGACCTGCGAGGAATATATGGTTTACCAAGTCGTCTGTTCCGATAGCCGGTGCTTTTGCCCGGGGAATTATTATAAAGTAGGGGATTACATTTACAAATGGGATGACAGCTGGCAAGACTGGGTCTGTGTTGACCAAGTGGATGACGGGGAAACTTGTTGAAAAACAGGGTTTAGACTTATAGGGGGCAATCTAGCTTCGCAAGCCACTCCAGGCTGAAAAGTAATCCTCCATGAAACGGCCCCTGGAAAACCCATCCAGTTGTGGTTCCACTCTGGGCATGCCTTTCAGCCTTGTGCAAGCGGGCTTGTAACTACAGTACTCGCTTTGCTCCATGCCTCGTCACAGCAAAAGCGGCGTGCTACACTTTTTAGTTAGGAGTGATTAGCTGTGAAAATCTGTGATTGCCGGTTTGCTTGCAGCTCCTTGGAAGAGGATGGGCAACAACTGAAGGCAGGCTTGAAGCATTTTATCGGGGAAAGCCTTGATGAGGAACAATTTGCCATGCCCCAAAGTGAATTTTGCGCCAAGCACTTAGATTTTTTTGGAGGGCACCACTCCCATTTGGAAGGGCATGATACGAGTGCCAATGGGATAGCCGCCCATGGCGAAGGCAGCCTGACCTGTGCCAATGGGGCAAACTCCCATGCCCAGGGATTCCAAGCGGTGGCCAATGGGTTTGCAGCACATGCCTCAGGAGGGAATACGGTGGCAAACAACGACTATTCCCATGCCATGGGACGGTACAATAGCAACAACGACCCTTTGGAGGCATTTATGATTGGGAATGGGAGTTACGAGGCACGTTCCAATGCGTTTAGCGTGAGTTTCCAAGGAGATGCCTTTAGCATGTCAGCTTTTCATTCTGGCGGGCAAAGTTACGCCCAGATGTTTGAGTGGGCCGATGGGAACCCTGAATGGGAGGACCGGGTCGGCTATTTTGTCACCCTGAAGGATGGCAAGCTCCAAAAGGTAGAAAGCAGCTTCGATTATGTCTTGGGAGTGGTGACTGGAAGCCCGGCAGTCGTTGCCAATGCCAGCGACATGAATTGGCAAGGGATGTTTTTGCATGACCAATGGGGGCGGGTAATGTATGACCATCAAGGGCTTCCCTGGATCAACCCTGAGTACGACCTCTCAAAAACTTACGTGCCAAGGCGCGAGCGCCGTGAATGGGCAACTGTTGGGATGGTAGGGGAACTACTGGTCCGAGACGACGGGAGCTGCCAGGTCAACAAAAATTGCCAGCCGACGGACAAAGGAATTGCGATGGCATCCAATCAAGGCTATTTTGTCACACGGCGGTTGGATGACCACCAAGTGGCGATTATTTTAAAATAGTGGAACCTCGTCGAAACTTATGGGATTCGACGTTTTCATTTGACTTGTTTTCAAAAGGAGACATAACTAGAAAATTTTTTCGGAAATTTCTGCCATTTTTCTTGACCTCCCCATGGTATGCTTAGAGGGAATTAAGGGGTGAGGAAATTGCTAAAAAAAATAATGGCAATGATATGTTTGATATTATTGACCGGCTGCGGGAATCAGTTGGTCACTCAAGCGGTGCGCGATGCGAAATTGGCCCTGGACGAGCAAAATTATGAGCGTGCCATTTCACTTTTGCTCATGGCGAGGGAAGAAGGGGCCGAGGGCGAAGTAGGGAATTTACAGTATCAGATGGGCTACTTGCTGGCGATGCATGGCTATTTGGCTCAAAATCAGCTGGATGCGGCGCTTTTGCAGTGGACGGAACTGAATTTGTCGCCGAGCCAGTCGCGGATTGTCAAGGATGAAGCGGCAAGGCTTTTGACGGGGGAAATGCTAATTGCCGTGGATCGCTTGGAAAGTGAAGCTGCTAGGCGCTCCGACCGTGACTATGCGAAAATCCTGATTAGGCGTTTAGGCAACTTTGAAAAATTCAGCGAAGAAGTCGCACAATTAGAGGCAGCTCTCGGGGCATCATAAAAAATCACAACTGAAAAAGTTGTGATTTTTTTATGAGGAGGACAAACGTTGCCATTCCTGTTTGTTCCCTAAGTCCTCAAAAAGATCTTTTAGAGGGGCTAGCGTCCCGTCCCCATATTTTCGTTCGAGCATCTTGGATAGCAGGGCATCCGCCAGTTTCGGATTTTTGCTAAGAAGGGGGCCATGGATGTAAGTACAGATCAGATTCTTGTAGACCAATCCTTCTTTTTGTCCGTCGCGGGTATTGCCAAAGCCGCGGACCACGTCGCCGAGGACTGGATAGCCATGGTAAGTTTCGCCCCCATGGTTTTCAAAGCCGACCAGGTTGCCAAACTCTGGGGACTTGACTAAAATATTGCCGATGAGGCGCTTGGAGAGGTCTGTCGTCTCGGATTTGGAATAAAAGTCTAAAATCCCCAGTCCCGGAAGTTTTTCCCCGCTTGCCAGTTCATAATAGTTGCCAAGCATCTGATAGCCCCCGCAGATGGCAAGGCCTGCCACGCCATCTTCAATGATTGCGGCCAGTTTATCCTTGATAGCTTCAAGCTCATGGGTGACAAGCCCTTGTTCCCGGTCGGAGCCGCCGCCAATCATAAAGAAGTCGGCATCGGACAAATCAATATCATGGACATCGTTGATGTGTTTGACTTCTACTTCGATGCCCCGCCATTTGGCACGGTTAGCCAAGATGGTGATGTTGCCGCGGTCCCCATAAAGGTTCATGCGGTCCTCAAAAAAGTGGTAGAACGTTAATTTTTGATCCATTTCATAATCCTCCTCATCTTGCCGGCTGGCTGTGCATCGTTCCCGAATGGCGTCTTGAAAACTTCGCTGTTTTCAGAAACCACTTTAAGGACAGGGGCAAGGCAGGTATAGTTGGGAATCAAAAAAGTGGGGATATCAGCAAGGGAAGATTTTAGCACCGCTGCCGAAATATCCTGTTCAACCTCAATAACGCCGGCAGCAATCCCGGCATGGGTCAGGCGGATGGCAAGGTCATAGGCGCGGCGGCCCGAAACGATAAACTTCTGAATGTTGGCATCGGCCAGTTTCTCAAAATCAACGTCCCAAATCCAGGAAACATCCTGCCCATCGGCAAACCCGTCGTTCAAAAAGAGGACGACCTGTTTTTCAGCTTCCTCGGAAACCACAGTGGATAGGGTGCTATTAAGGCCTTGGGGATTTTTAACCAGGTTGATGACGAAAGGCACGTTACCCACCAACATGGTCTGCATCCGGCCATTGTTCACATGGAACGAACTGATGCCCTTTTGGATCAACCCCTCGTCAATGCCCATCAATTTACAGATGGCAACGGCGGCAATGACATTGTAAGCGTTATATGCCCCTTTAAGGGAGGTATGGTAATTCCCGTCGTTGGTGAAAATACTGAAACCGGTATCCGTGGTCACTTTGCGGACGGCAAAATCAGGCTCGGGGCGCTTCACGCCACACTCGCAAGAATATGCCCCAAGTTGCCCATAATGGATAAAGTCGTAAGAAAATTCCCGTTGGCACGTACAAAACTTCGAGTCGTGCATGGTGCTTTGCTCGAATTCGTAAGCCCCTTCGTGGCAGCCAAAGAAATGGATTTCCTTATCCAGTTGCGAAAAACGGTAGGAAAACGGGTCATCCCCATTAATCAATAATTGCGTCTGGACCGGGTCGATAGCCTCTACCAACTTCTGAATCAAAGCATCAATTTCTGCATAGCGGTCCAACTGGTCGCGGAAGAAATTAGTAATGCAGATTAAATCAGGTGTCAGGTGCTTGAGCACATGGATCAAAGAGGCCTCGTCAACCTCCAAAATGGCATGAGTGGCACGCACCTGCCCGAAGGCATTGGACCTTTTAATGAAGGCCGACAAAACCCCCGACATCATATTGGAGCCATCCAAATTGTTCACATAAAACGGCTCCACATCTTTCATGACAGAGCCGACAAGGTTTGAAACAGTTGTTTTCCCATTGGTGCCGGTTATTAGGATAATCTTATCCACTTGGCCGGCCAGTTTTTTAAGCGTGTCTTTATCGAAGCGGGTGGCAACATGGCCTGGGATATTTTCCCCATTTTTACCCATCATCCGGCTCATCGTTCCCGCCATTTTCCCTGTCGCGATTCCCAAAACATTCAGCATATATCCCTCTCCCTTCTGCTCATTTTAGTAATTAATTATACATGATTTCTGCAATTTTGTCAAATTTCTAGCCTTTGGAAAAGGAGAAAAAAAGCAGTGAGTCTATTTGTTGGTCATAAGCTGGCGGAATATTGCCAAAGAGAGAAAATACAGCAGATTTGGGAGTGCCAAGAGTAGGCTATTGACTAAAATAAAGGGGAGAATAGAAGGATCCATATGTAGTGCAGAGGAAAAAATAAGGGTGGCTATAGAAACTAGGAAGAAGTGACATGCAGTTTTTCCTGAAAAGACGTAGTAAATCAACTTTTTGCTTAAGTAGTAATTTTGGAAATCCTTTAACTTGGCATGGCTATTTTTGAAAGATGCAATGTTGAACACGGTGGTGGTGAGGATAGGAATGAGGAGGAAGGTTAAATTCGTCCACCAAATTCGACTCATGGCTTCGCGGTTCCAGTAAGCTGTGAAAATTCTTCCAAAGTGATAGGAATAGTAGTGTTCACCAGGGAAATTGGAGATGAGGTAGTCTAGAACAACCATTTCACCATCAAGCGCTGCGTAGACAATTACAAAGTTGGGAGAGTCGGGAATCCAATAGTTGACGCTGGTCTTAAACTCCATCATCCGCTCGGAAAAATCCTGCAGTTCATCCAAATTGCTTTCGTTGAACTCATAAAACCCCAAGGGTTGTTTAGGGTTAAAGGAGAGGAAAGCGATGTCATCGAAACTATGCCCTACGATGGTGAAATAGTCCCCTTGAATGAAAATTTCATCCCCAAGGGAGGCTTCAGCGCTAGATTCATCATAATCAAAAAAAGTGGTTAGCTGTGCGGTAGAGATAGCCACTTCATTTGCCCCGTCTAAGGGAAGCCTGCCCCGCATAAGTCCTTGAATAGAGAAGTTGTAGACTGCTAATTCAGGCCCACTAGTATAGGTGTTGGGAATGCTTAGCATCACCAATTCATCGAGGAGATTTTCTTCCCAAAGCATCGCCGTGATTTCATCGAAGCGGATTTCATCTTGTAGGTGAATATGCGTGACGTCAGGATGCATGATAATGTCCTCAAGGTTTTGGTAATCGATGATGTTTTGGAAAGCGTCTTCTGCTATCGTCAAGTTTCGGTAGTCTGAAAAGAAATGGTTTTCGGTCATGCTGAAATCACCAAAAACCGTGTAGGCGATAATCACATTTTCAGGTGGGGTTAGGGTATCGTTGGTCAAGGAAAATCTGAGGCTTTCATTAGTCTGCCAAATGGAAAAGCAAGCTAGGAGGATGGAAACGAAAGCAAGGGCAAAGCTGTCAAAATTAAATAAAAACTGCGACATTATATTCCATAATTTCAGGTTGAATGTTTCTTTGTTTGCTTTAACTGCTGCGGCATCACTGTGATTACTTTTAATTTCTATATCTGTTTCTGAAAGTTCGGTTTCGGAAGTGAAGATACAGTCTAGTCGGGTATCATGAGTGATGACTACAATGGGTTTTGACACTGCCAATTCTTCAAGTTTTTTTTTCAAAAATCGGGTGCTGTCGTTGTCTAAGTTGTTGGTGGGTTCGTCCAAGAAGAAGATTTCACTTTCTTTCAGAAAAATGGCAATGAGGGACAGTTTGACTTTTTCTCCGCCAGATAGTTTGGCGAAGTTGTCAGTGAGGTTGATATGTTCCAGTTCGAATCCATGAAACCATTCTTCAATGATTTTAGGGTCAATTTTTTTATGTCCTTTGGTTAAATAACTGGAAACGGTGCAAGGGTAGGTTTCCATCCGTTGCGAGAAATAGGCGAATGTACTGTTCCTCCCTTTGAAAGGCATGTGGTCATCGGGGTTTTTAGGGTTAATCCCTGCCAAAACAATGGATTCCACCAACGTCGTTTTTCCAGTCCCGTTTTCCCCTTTCAGCAAATGGATGCCAGGCTGTAGGAGTATTTGGCTTCCCATGATTTTACGTATTCGTTGTTGGGTAACTTCTTGTAAGTTTTTCATTAGCGTTGCTCCTTTAGTATTTTTCTCAGTTTATGCTTTAGCAAAATCCCGCTGAAAAAATGTCCCGTGCTAAGGGCACCCAACAGGTGAAAAGTTTCGTAAAACGTGCTAAAAAGTAAGGGAATCCCGGTTGCAAGGGCGTAAAGGTAGCCACTTAAAAACACTACGGGAATGCCGATAAATTGTAGGATGAGGGAGTTGAATTTGAAACGCGCCATGCGGACGAGGGAGCGTGTCGGGTATCCGTAGTGGTAGGCGTTTATCACCGCACGCTTTTGGGAGGAGAGGTGCAGCTGGATGGATAGCAGGTAGCCCCCAATAAATAGGGCGTATGCCAACGCACTGGTAATGATAGTCGACTGCAAGGTGTCCAGATCAAACAGTTGGTTGACTAGGTCAATGGTGCTATTACTCCGAAGCAGGTAATTCATTTCAGAAAAGTTATGCTTCTCGATGAATCCGTCAAGGTCAACTTCCCCGTGGAAAACAAGCCGATAAAAAGTGACTTCATACCCCATTGCCCGCATTTCACGTTCGAGGGCTTGGTAGGTTTCATTACTGTGTTGCAATGCTTCTTGGTTGATGGACATGGGGTCAGACCCGGGGTCTAGTAGTTCGTTGGCAAAAAGGGTCTGGTGGCGGTGGACATCGTAAAACTCCAATGCATATACCCGGTATTGGATGGAGTTTTGGAGGTTCATCCCGAAATGGAGTGGGCCATCCCATACGTGGGATTCTAGTGTTTCAAGGGATTTGTTAAGATTTAGGAGGGTAGTGTTACTTAGGATGTACATCAAATAAGCAGGAACAGCCCCTTGCGTCATGGCGAATTCGCCCACCATTGAAATTGGCAAAAAGACCTCCAATTGGTCGGGTTTGGTTTGTTCAATGTAATTCATGGGGTTTTCTGCCTTTAGGTGAATCGTTGAAATGGCAAACATACATGCCATGGTGAACAAAAGGTATTGGATGAAGTTAGGGCGAAAGGCGAAGTTCAGTAATTTCATGTCCAATCTTTGCTTCTTTGTGCTTTGGGGTTCTGGGTCAGCGTGACGATTCGTTGAAGTTTGTGCTTTCAGGGTTAATTTTTTCTCTTTGACTTCATAAATCCTGTCGGAGAGTTCTACAAGTCGCTCATCGTGGGTGACGATAAGGAAGGTCTTCGTGGCTTTCAGATTCTTGATGATTTGGAGCATGGTTTCTACTTTCCGGTAATCCAAGTCATTGGTGGGTTCGTCTAAAAAAACAATGGGGTTTTGGCTGAAGCAAGCCCTTAGAAAGGCGATGATTCGGGTTTCGCCCCCGCTAAGTGTTTTTGGGTTAAGGTTTTTTAAATGGGATAAACACCAATTTTCCAATGTTTGCGTGATTTCAGCATTTCTTTCTTGGTCAAAGCCCATGGAGATATTCTCTATGATGGTGATTTCTTTGAATATGCATTCGTTTTCTTGGCTGGAGTAGGCGATATTCCCCTTGTTCGTGTCAAACAGATGGCGAAGCAAGGACGTTTTCCCGGTGCCATTTTTCCCTCGGATGAGGGTGATCCCGGGTGATTGCAAGTGGATTTTCCCTGATTCGAGCAGTTTATTTTTCTTGTGGCGGATGGGATTAAAGGTGAGTAGCAAGGCAAGCCTCCTTTTTTAAAAGCCAAGGAGCCCCGAAAAGCGTTCGGGGCTCCTTGGCTCATTTGGTGATGGATAGTTAGGGTTTACCAGCGGTTTCCGACTTGGAGTTCAACAACCGAGGTTCCCGCTCCACGGGTTCTTCTTAAACCGAAGTCCACAGTAATATTCCGTGTAGAGACCCCTCCATTGAATGGGCCTATCCAAGTGTTATTGGAGGAGAAAAAGCCCGCACTTCGTAAGATTGACCATGTCCTTGCATTAGAATTTCTGCGTATGGCATCGTAACGTGTACTTCCGGCAGTATTTCCAGGAGTTCCTTGAATTTGGCGCATGGCATACCAGAGAGTTCCATTATGGGACGGAGTAATCTGGATGGCGTTGTAACTGTGCGTTCCTGTGAAGTGCAACCGCGTGGTGGCACGTTCACGTACGTTTCCTAAGTTCACCAATAAGGCGGTAAGGGCGATGGTGATTAGGGTAGTCAGTGTGTGGGTAATCAACTTGAGAAGGAATGCTTTCATGAAAAAAATCTCCTTTGTTCATCATGTCCAAGGAAGTGGCCAACTTTCTTGGGGGGGGGATGGCAAATTTTCTGCCATGGATGACACTGAAGGCAAGAAATGCCCTGTGCACGGGCGGGGTGCCTTGTCCGCCTACACCGATGACTAAAGCCCCTTAGGTTTCATGGGTGTTTGGCAACCACCGTGGGGCTGATTATCCCAGGAATCGGATTGCCGTTGGCGGTGTGCCTCCTATGGCAGTATGTTTTGCTTTTTGCCGAAATTTCGTGCGGGGACAAAATGATTGTATCATTAATCGGAGTGGTAGGAAAGAGAAAAAACGTTAATTTTCTCCATATATTATTATTATTATTATTATTATTATTATTATTATTATTATTATTATTATTATTATTAT
>WRGF01000194.1 GCA_009787345.1 Turicibacter sp. | reverse complement strand
AAAAAAAGGATGTAAAAGAAAGCCTTTATTTCCACCAGCTATCATAAATCGTAATGGGCAGATGCCTTTTATGGTTGGTTTTTAGGTAATGCCCCTCGATTGCCAAGGCATCCGCCGATGAGACCTCTTTTCCTTCTAAGTAATCGTCGATGGCTTCATAGCTGACGCCGAGTGCCGCTTCGTCTGGAAGTGCTGGCCGGTCCTCTTCCAAGTCAGCAGTGGGCGCCTTCTCAAAAAGATGCCTCGGGCAGCCAAGATACTTCAAAATCTTGCGGCCTTGGCGCTTATTCAACCCAAAAATCGGGATCAGGTCCGCACCGCCGTCACCAAATTTTGTGTAAAACCCAGTGATGGCTTCCGCACTATGGTCAGTCCCAATAACCGCGCATCCATTGGCAGCAGCGATGGAGTACTGGGTTTCCATGCGGTGGCGGGCTTTGATATTGCCTTTGTTGAAATCACCTAAAGGGGTTCCCAAAGCTTTTGTCACAGCCTGATAACTTGCATCGACGCTGGCCTTGATATTGACTGCAAATGACTTGGATGGCTTGATGAATGCCAAAGCATCCTGGCAGTCGGGTTCATCTTGCTGGTTCCCATAAGGCAGGCGCACGGCAATAAAAACATATTCCTTATGAGGGTTGCGTTTATTGGCCTCATCAATGGCTAATTGGGCCAACTTCCCTGTAAGGGTAGAATCCTGCCCACCGGAAATCCCTAGGACAAACCCATTTAAGAACGGGTGTTTTTCCAGGAAGCTGACTAAAAAGCCGACCCTTTCAGTGACTTCCGACTTCACATCAATCGTGGGCAAGACCTGCATTTCTTCCCTGATTCCTTGCTGTAATTCATTCATAGTCCTCGCTCCTTTTTTCATTGAGGTAGTTAAGCACTGCCATGGCGGTACCTGGGTTGGTAGCCACGGGGACATCGTAAACATCGCATAAGCGAAGGAGGGCATTGACATCGGGCTCATGGGGCTGTGAGGTCAGCGGGTCCCTAAAGAAAAAAATCGCATCTAAATGCCCATTTGGCAAAAGTGCCCCGATTTGCTGGTCACCCCCAAGCGGCCCCGAATGATAGCGGTGGATCTTAAGGCTGGTTTCCGCCATGATGCGCTGCCCTGTTGTCCCTGTAGAACATAGTTCAAAACCTGAGAAACTGGTTTCATTTATTTTAACAAAGGTAATGAGCGAATCCTTCTTTTTATCGTGTGCAATCAGTGCAACTTTCATCAATGCAACGCCTCCTAAATTCCATACTTTCCCTAATTGTAAGGGTTTTAAGCAAAAAAAGCAACCCAAACCCCCTATTTTAACAAAATATGAAAATACTTCGCCCCCTCCGGCTGATGCCCTTAAAAAAACCGCCAGTGTCTGGCGGTTTTTGAATGGGTTTGGCTTGGTTATACCCCTTGGGCCAGCATGGCTTCGACAACCCTTTCAAAGGCTGCGATGTTGGCACCAAGCAGGTAGTCACCTGGTTGCCCATATTTAATGGCGGCGGCCTCTGCCTTTTTAAAGATGCCAGCCATGATGCCGCTTAAACGCTGGTCCACTTCTTCAAAAGACCAGGAAAGGCGCTGGCTGTTTTGGGACATTTCCAGGGCAGAAACTGCCACCCCGCCTGCATTGGACGCCTTACCTGGGGCATATAAAACCCCTTGTGACTGAAGGAAATGGACTGCCTCCATGGTAGTAGGCATATTGGCCCCTTCCGCTACTGCCAGAACCCCATTCAAGACGAGGGTTTTGGCGTCTTCAAGGTCCAGCTCATTTTGGGTCGCACATGGCAAGGCGATGTCGCATGGGACGTGCCAGATGCTTTTTCCTGTGGCATAAACGGCTTTCGGATGGGTTTCCAAGTATTCATATAAGCGGCCGCGCCTGACTTCCTTGATTTCTTTTACCGCATCCAGGTCAATCCCGGATGGGTCATGGATGTAGCCTCCCGAATCGCTCATGGCAATGACCACAGCCCCTAAGGACATGGCTTTTTCAGCTGCGTAGATGGCAACGTTTCCAGAACCTGATATGACCGCTGATTTGCCTGCCATCTGGTGGCCATTGGCCAAAAGCATGACCTGGGTGAAATACAATAAGCCATAGCCGGTGGCTTCCTTGCGGGTCAGCGAGCCGCCATAAGACAGGCCTTTTCCCGTAAGGATTCCCACGGATTCATGGGTCAGGCGCTTATAAGCCCCGTACAAATAACCGATTTCCCTAGCACCTACCCCAATATCCCCTGCAGGCACGTCGATGTCCGCCCCGATGTGGCGGTAAAGTTCCATCATGAAACTTTTGCAAAAAGCCATGACTTCCCGGTCAGACTTGCCTTTAGGGTCAAAATCCGAACCCCCTTTGCCACCGCCGATTGGAAGCCCGGTCAGTGCATTTTTAAAGATTTGTTCAAACCCGAGGAATTTTATGATGCTGGCGGTCACATTTTCCCGAAAGCGCAAGCCGCCCTTATAAGGCCCGATTGCATTATTGAACTGGGCACGGTAGCCCCGGTTGACCTGGACGTTGCCAGAATCATCCACCCATGGCACCTTAAACGAGACCAAGCGGTCCGGTTCCACAAGCTGTTCTAGGATTGCTTCTTTTTTATATAGCGCTTCATTGCCTTCAATTACCGGCCTCAGCGATTCCAAAACCTCGCCTACGGCCTGTAAAAATTCCCCTTCCCCGGAATTTATTGCCTTGACAGCCTCTAGTATTTGATCGATGTAGCCCATAAATTGATTCCCTCCAATGTAAATCGTCGTCAGTCTATTATATGATTTGGCAGTTTAAATATTCTAAACAAGCCTCTCAAGTGAGTCGATGGAAAAATCATAGCCGCTCACTTCCCCAAAGCCATAGGCCGCAAAGATAAAGGGGATTTTGTTCATTTGGGCAGCTAGCCGGTCCCCTTCGGTATCGCCAACGTAGACAGGGTTTTGCAACAGGTTCCGCTCGATAATGAGTCGGATGTTTTCCCCTTTTTCAAGGCCGGTATTCCCAGGGCATTCAGAATCCTCGAAATAGCTGTTTAGGCCATAATGCTGCAAAAAGGATTCAATGTAACCGGCTTGGCAGTTGCTCACGATGAACAGGCGGTAATCTTTCGCTAACCTGCCAAGCACCTTCTCAAGTGGCACATATAATTGCCCCCCGTGCTGGATGATGAAGTCATTTTCATAATCTACGCAGTCTTTTAGCAGCTGTCCCTGGTGCTCTTTTGGCAGGGACGCAAATAAAATGGCGGCTATCTTGTCAAATTTCAGCCCAAAAACCCGATAGAGGTCTTCGTCTTTGATGAGGGGAGTAGGTGCCTTTTGCCTTAGTATGACCTCGTTCCAAGAATCCCGGCAGGTCTTTGTCGGGTCCCAAAGGGTCCCATCCAAATCAAAGATGATCGCGTCGTGCCCTTTTAACATACCATCCCTACCTTTTTCGCCCAAGGCCCACTTTGTGGTGGACTTTTTTGATTTTTCGGTTGGCCAGGCGGTTGGCGGCTGCTGCCCCTTCATCCAGCACCTCATCCAATAGCGGGGAGGACAAAAGCTCCTTCATTTTCTTTTGGATGGGCTCAAGTTCTGCAACGACCACTTCGGCGACATCGGCTTTGAAAGCGCCATAACCTGCCCCTTCGTATTTTGCTTCGAGGGCATCGATGGGGTCCCCGGTCAGGGCTGAATAAATTTCAAGGAGGTTGGAAATCCCCGGCTTATTGGCACGGTCGTATGTGACGCTGCCATCCATGTCGGTGACGGCTGACTTGATTTTTTTGCGGATAACCCCTGGTTCGTCGGTCATAAGGATGTAGTTCTTGCTATTGTCATCCGATTTGGACATTTTTTTGGTGGGGTCTTGAAGGGACATGACCCGGGCGCCTACCGGCGGGATGTAAGGCTTGGGGACGGTAAAGGTGTCGCCAAAACGTGAATTGAAGCGCTCCGCAAGGTCGCGGCTCAGTTCAAGATGCTGTTTTTGGTCATCCCCTACCGGGACCATCTCTGCGTCATACAGTAAAATATCTGAAGCCATAAGCACCGGATAGGTGAAAAGACCGGCACCGATATGATGGCCCTTGCCTGAGGCATTAGCCGACTTATCTTTGAACTGGGTCATGCGTTCAAGCTCGCCCATGCCCGTGTTGCAGGTCAAGACCCAGTTAAGCTCCGAATGGGCTGGCACTTCCGATTGCAGGAAAATGGACACTTTTTTCGGATCCAGCCCGCAAGCCAGGTATAGGGCGGTAATTTCGCGGATGTTTTGCCTAAGTTTTTGCCGGTCCTGTGGGACGGTGATGGCGTGGAGGTCCACAATGAAAAACAAGCATTCGTGTTCGTCTTGAAGCTTGACGTAATTTTTTAAAGCGCCGATGTAATTCCCAATCGTCAGTGTCCCTGACGGCTGGATCCCGGATAAGATTCTTGCCATGTGTGTCATCTCCTTATATTAGCAGGGCCGCATTTTTTAATTGCCTTCAAATAGGGACAGAATTTCAGCATCATCCAATTGATTGATGAAATTCTCCCCTTCGCGGATGACGGATTCGGTCAATTCCCTTTTGCGTTCTTGTAGTTCCTGTATTTTTTCTTCAATGGTATTTTTGGTCAGTAGCTTGAAAACCTGGACTGTTTTTTCCTGTCCGATCCGGTGGGCCCGGTCTGTTGCCTGGTTTTCCGCTGATAGGTTCCACCAGGGATCGTAATGGATGACCACATCGGCTCCCGTCAGGTTAAGCCCCGTCCCACCCGCTTTAAGCGAGATAAGGAAAATCGGCGTGTCGTCATTATTAAAGGCCTCTGTCAATTGGACCCGTTTTTCCGACTTGGTCTTGCCGGTCAGCAGGTAATAATCGACGCCCATCGCTTCCAAGTCCTTCGCAAGGATGGAAAGCATCGAGGTGAATTGGCTGAACAACAGGATTTTTCGTTTATTCTCGAAACAGTCACGGATAAGCTCCAGGCACATGTCATGTTTCGCAGAAGGCCCTTCGTAATTTTGCAGGTAAAGGGACGGGTGGCAGCAAAGTTGCCGCAGCCTCATGAGCTGGGTCAGCACCTGCATCCGGTTGAACCGCTCCCCTGACCGGGCGGTATTGTGAAGGGACTTTTGCATTTGATAAAGGGTCGCCTGATAGAGTTTTTCCTGCTGAGCTTCCATTTGCGCATAAAGTGCCGTGTCGATCTTAGGCGGCAATTCCTTTAAGACGTCTTTTTTCAGGCGGCGCATGATGAAAGGGGAAACCAGCTGGTAAAGCCGGTCAAGCGTAGGCTGCTCTTGGTTTTTCACGATGGGCAGCTCATAAACCCGGCGAAAATGCTGATAGCTCCCCAGGTATCCTGGCAAGATGAAGTCAAAAATCGACCAAAGGTCCGTCAGGGAATTTTCGATGGGCGTCCCTGTCAGCGCTAGGCGGAAGCCGCTGTTAATGGTCTTGACTGCCTTAGCGTTGATGGTTTGGTGGTTTTTAATATAGTGGGCCTCGTCGATAATGCAGTAGCCATAAGTTTCTTTGGCATAATGCTCCCGGTCGCGGCGGATCAAATCATAAGAAGTAATGACCACGTCAAAGCTGCGGCCCTCTTCAATGAGCCCTTTTCGTTTTTCAGGGTCACCCGAAACAATCAGCACGCTAAGGTTAGGGGCAAATTTCTCCATTTCCATTTTCCAGTTAAACATCAAGGAGCTTGGTGTCACAATTAGGGCTGGTTCATTGAGCTCATTGGCCACCAGCATCGTTATGACCTGAAGGGTCTTCCCAAGCCCCATGTCATCGGCAAGGATGCCGCTGAACCCAAAGTGGTGAAGGGTCTGGAGCCACTTATAACCGGTTTCCTGATAAGGGCGCAATATATTGCCCAGGCTTTTGGGGGGAATAAACTGGGAGTCATCCAATTCGTGGAAAGTCTGGACCACACCCTGAAGGCTTTGATCGATCTTTAAGCCAAGGGAAGGGTTTTTCTTAGCAAACTGCTCCAGATAAAGGGCCCGAAACCCCGGAACCTTCAACCCATGTCCAAGCAGATCGCCTTCCTCCACTTTCAAATCAACCAAGAGGGAAGTCATTTTTAGCAAAGCATCCGAGGTAAGATTTAAAAAAGTCCCGTCTTTTAGGCGCACATAACGTTTTTGTTCCCGGTAACCAGCTAAGATGCCTTCAAATTCATCCGGGTCAAAGCCAAGCTTTTCAAAATCCAGGTGGATCCAGTTATTGCGCATGGAAACGCCGATGGAAAAATTGCCGGCATCCTTGATCCGCATTTTTTGGGCCTTTTCACTAATGAACACTTCCCCTTGTTCCTGAAGCTTCATGGCACCATCCTGGGCAAATTGGTAAAGGGCATCGTCGCCGGACAACAAGTATTGATTACCTGCCTCTTCTAAAAACCCCTGCTCCATAATCGCCTGTTTTACGGCTATTTCCGAAGGCAGGTCGCGGATGATCAACTTCCCGCCAGGTTCGCCATAATCGAATTCGAGGGATAATGCCAATGCTGACTTGGAATGGGCATCCACAAACATTTTAGCCTGCATCCCGCTGACAGACAGGTCGCCAAACTCTTCATCGGCTACTAGCCGTTTTTCAACCACCAGCAAAAGGACGCTCAGGATATCCCCCAACTGGCCCTCTGCAATTTCCAAGTTCCCAGGAAGGAGCGCCTCAAGGAGGGGTTTATAAGCTTGTGTAAACACCTCATCGCAGCGAAAAACCCCCCCCTCTTCGTCCCAAAAGTACATGTTTTTCCCGAAAAATAACTTGAAATTCTTCTTGTTTGCCGATAAAATGCTGCCTCCTTCGCTTTTTTGAAGGTGAAATTGCAGGCTTGGATTTTCCAAATGGAGGCTAAGGCCTTCGGCTGGCACGGCTTCATACATATCAAAGTAAGCATCCACCAAATGGGGTGGCAACAAAAGCCCAGGTTCCTTGGAATCATCCGTTGCATAAGACCTGGCAAGTGCCACCGCATCGGCAATCATTTGGATCAGTGGCCTGGCATCCTCCTCAAAGGCCTCCAGAGAGTGCTTGAATTCCAGTTCCTTGCCATATGAAACCGTGCGCCGGGCCATGATGTTGTCCGAAAATTCGTACAAGTCGCGGACGAGGTATAGCCTGCCCTTGCCGATGTAAAGTTCAAGCCGCAAAGCCGTCTCATCTGACACGGGTTTGGATATAACCCGGACCAGCCCTTCCTCAGGCGTTTTAGGGTAAAGGCCTAGTTTTTCTTCATAAGTTTTCACCAATTGCAACAGGGTTTTGTCCGCAGGCGCATTTTCTTCTTCAATGACCAAACGGTTTTTCCTGCCTTCTTCATGGGCCTTCAACAAGGTGACGATAACGTGTTTGCACGCCCCGAATTTATTGTGGAACCCCCCACAGTCGCAACGATGGTCCGAGGTCATTTTTTTTTGGTCGATGATGATGAGCGGATGGTACAGCTTTGCCCCTTCCGCTACTTCCCCCTGGATTTTCAAATATCCCGTTTCTTCAATGCTTGCAAGGCATGAACGGACGGGGTTTGTCCTAAAAAAGGCTTGTGCCCGCGAGAAAACGGCTGGGTTAGCCGCAAGCCCCGCTATCCATTCTAAATTGATCATCGCTTGCTTTCTCCTTTGCCCTGTTTGTCTATCCCTCTATTTTACCACATATGGAAGCGATTATTGACATTTTTAGTCACTTTTGCGTAAAAAAGGGAAAAAAAATCGTTATTGAGTGGCTTTGGTGAAGCCCTGCCTATTCGTTTTTTAGATGGATGGCTAAGGTTTCATACGGCTTTAATGTCACTGTATCCCCAAGGGAGTCCCTACCCGTGTTTGATACAAGGATAGCGCCCTTGGAAAAATCTTCGGGGATATCCATTGGGGCGCTTACCGGATAGAAATTATTTAATACCAAGAGCTTTTCGCCCTGATGCTCCCGGGTAAACCCATAAACATTTGGATTCCCTGCAAGATAAGCGGCATAGGTGCCCCTTGCAACCAGCGGCAATTCTTTTCGAAGCTTGATCAGTTGCTTGTAAAATGCGTGGATGCTCCCTGACCTTATTTCTTCTTCCACATTGATTGATGGATACGTTTTTCCCGCTGCCAGCCATGGGGTGCCTGTAGTGAACCCGGCATGGGCGGTTTCGTCCCACTGCATGGGAATCCGGGAATTGTCCCTTGATTTCGACTGGATGATTTCAAAGGCAGCGTTCCCAAAAAGCCCATCTTTTAGCATAGCCTCATAGGCATTGAGGCTCTCCACATCGACGTACTGGGACATGTCGTCATAATCCGGGTCCAGCATCCCGATTTCTTCGCCCATGTAAACATAAGGGGTGCCCCGGTTCAAGTGGATGGCAGCCGCCAGCATTTTCGCGCCCTCCACCCGGTAGTTTTTAGCGTCCACAAAGCGGTTCAGGGCCCGTGGCTGGTCGTGGTTGTTCCAAAACAGGGCATTCCATCCATTCCCGTCGCTCATTTGCTCCCCCCAGTTATGGAACAAGGTTTTTAGCGCCTCAAAGTCGAAAGGTTTCTTCGTCCATTTCTGGCCATTTTCATAATCCACCTTCAGATGGTGGAAATTGAAGGTCATGGACAGTTCCTTTCGTTCGGGTTTGGTGTAAAGGAGGCAGTTTTCGATGGTCGTGGAACTCATCTCTCCCACCGTCACCAAATGGCTGTGGCGCCCGAAGGTTTTTTCATTTAATTCCCGAAGGTAGTCGTGGGTCAGTGGCTTGTCCGTGTATTCGGGCTTTCCTTCATTGACTGGGTTGCTTTTTAGGATTTCATCCTTGCCAATGAGGTTGATGACATCGAAGCGGAAGCCCTCGACGCCTTTTTCTATCCAAAAGTTGACCACCCCGAACAGCTCATTCCTGACATCGGGATTTCTCCAGCATAAATCCGCCTGGGTCTTGTCGAATAAATGCAGGTAATACTTACCTGTGTCGCCGAATTGGCTCCAGGCATTGCCCCCGAATTTGGACTGCCAGTCGGTGATCTCGTCTTGGATGAAGAAATAATCCTGATAGTGCTTGTCCCCTGCCAGCGCTTTTTGGAACCACTCATGCTTCGTTGAGACGTGGTTGAGCACCATATCGAGCATGAGGCCGATGCCATAAGCCTTCGCTTCCTTGACCAACGCCTCGAAGTCATCCATCGTGCCAAAAAGGGGGTCGATGGCGGTATAATCCGAGATGTCATAGCCATTATCCTTTTGCGGCGAGGGATAAAATGGGTTGAGCCAAAGCATCTCCACCCCTAAGTCCGCCAGGTAGGGAAGTTTTTTTCGGATGCCATTCAAATCCCCGATGCCATTTCCCGTCGTGTCCAAAAAGGACTTGGGGTAAATCTGATAAACTGTTTTTTCCTTGAATGTGGTTGCCAAATCAAATCCCTCCATTTTTAAAGGGGAAGCCTTGACATCCCCCAGTGCTTTATAACTTCATTGCTTTCATCACAGGTTGCCCGGCCTGCACGGTTGCGCCCTGCACCTGGATTTCGATTTTACAATCGTTGGTGTTGGTCACGATGACCGGCGTCTGGGTCAAATACCCTGCGGATTTAATAGCAGCGCTGTCGAATGTCACCAGCCGGTCCCCTTTTTTCACAGTGTCCCCGGCTTGAACGTGAGCTGTAAAGTGCTGCCCGTTGAGCTTCACCGTATCCATGCCGATATGGATAAGCACTTCCACCCCTTCAGGGCTCACAAGGCCAATGGCATGCTTCGTTGGGAAAAGGGTGGCGACTACCCCGTCAAATGGCGCCACCACAGTATCATCAACAGGTTCCATGACAAATCCTTCACCCATCATCCCTTCTGCAAAAACTTTATCCTGGGCTTGTGCTAAAGGCAACACTTCTCCACTGGAAATGGCGGCAATAGCAGTCGCACCCCCCGTCACCGGTTTTTGGGACGCTTCGCTTGTTGGTGCTGCACCTTGGGCCGGGGACAATTTCTTCTTGGCTACCAGTACCGTCAATACAAAAGGCACAGCGATAGCCACTAACATAGCCATAGCGAATGTTGCCATGCTTGCGGTTTGGATGGATAAAATCCCTGGCAAGCCCCCTACCCCGATGGAGTTGGCCATGACATGCCCGCCAACCGAAATCACCGAAGCGATGGCCGCACCAATCATCCCACAAAGGAAAGGGAAGCCATACTTTAAGTTGATACCAAACATAGCCGGTTCGGTTACCCCAAGGTAAGCTGAAATCATCGCCGGGATGGAAACCTGTTTTTCTTCCTCATCGCGGCGGTTTACAAATACCATCCCTAAGACGGCCGAACCCTGTGCGATATTGGAAAGGGCAATCATCGGCCAAAGGATGGTCCCGCCAAACTGGGCAACCAGCTGGGAGTCGATGGCATTGGTCATGTGGTGAAGGCCGGTAATAACAGCCGGCCCGTAAGCAAAGCCAAAGACCGCAGCGAACAACCAGTTAAATGATGATGTCAATCCAGCATATACACCGTCAGCAAGACCAGAACCGATCCACCATCCGATTGGTCCAAGGACCGTATGGGCTAAGAAAATCGCTGGTATCAATGCCAAGAATGGCACTATGATCATGGAAATGGCCTCTGGGGAAATCTTCCTGGCAAAGCGCTCCAGGTAAACCAAGGCGAAACCGGCTAAAATGGCTGGGATGACCTGGGCCTGGTAACCAATCATGTTGATTTGGGCAAAGCCGAAGTCCCAGTAAGGGATTTCATGCGCCGGTGTCCCTGCAACTGCCCAGCCATTCAATAATTGGGAAGACACGAGGGTGACCCCTAAAATAATACCAAGAATCTGGGTCGTGCCCATTTTTTTCGTAATGGACCAAGTGATGCCTACAGGCAGGAAGTGGAAGATGGCCTCCCCTGGAAGCCAAAGGAAGTGGTTGACCCCATTCCAAAAGGGTGACATGGAAGTGATGGTACCGCCAAGGGATTCAAATTCAATCCCCTCTAAAATGTTACGGAATCCCAAGATCAACCCGCCGATGACAAGGGCTGGGATAATTGGGGAGAAAATTTCCGCCAAGTTGGCCATGAGCCGTTGAAGCCAGTTCATATTGGCCTTGGCGGCATCTTTCGCTTCCTCTTTTGAAGCTGCTGTTATCCCCGCTGCCGCAGTAAATTCATTGTAAAACGTCGGCACGTCGTTTCCGATAATGACCTGGAATTGGCCGGCACTTGTAAACGTCCCTTTGACCGCTTTTAATTTTTCAATGCCTGAAACATCGGCAAGGCTTGGGTCTTTCAACACAAAACGCATCCGGGTGACGCAGTGGCTTACCGCTGCTACATTGCCCCTTCCTCCGATAAGGCTTATCAGGGACTGGACATCCTGTTGGAATTTTGACATTTTTATCATCCTCTCCATCCACAGCCTTTAATGGGCTTGCGGGAAATATACCAATTATGATTAATTATTTGTACGTACAAATAATCTGGTAATCTCTTTATACCATGTGCCGGATAATTTTGCAACCGCTTTATCAAAAATATGCGAAAATGATTTATTTTCAAAAAATATTGGTATTTTTATCGCAAAACAGGTATGCTTATTAACAGACAAGCCATATTCACAAGGAGACGGCCATTGAAAAAATACGAAGCCATCTATAAAGACCTGGAAAAAAAAATCACCCAAGGCGAATTCCGTCCAGGGGATATCCTCCCGACAGAGCAAAACCTAAGGGAGCAGTATGGTGCCTCCCGCGACACAGTCAGGAAAGCACTCCAAATGCTTACGGAAATCGGGCTCATTACCAAAACCCAGGGTCGGGGTTCTGTGGTCACGAAGCGAAACCAGTTCAATTTCCCGATTTCAGGGCTGACCAGCTACCGTGAACTCCAAACAAGCCAAGGGTTTGCCAGTAAAACGGCAGTCATCCAGCTCATCCATAAAAAAATCACCCCTGAAGATGCCGCAAGGACACAGTTTAAGGAAAGGCAATTAGTCTGGCATCTTTTGCGGACAAGGCAGGTCGAAGGGAAAATTTCCGTGCTAGATGAGGACATCATCCTCTCGGACGTATCCCCGGAGCTGACAAAATCCATCGCCGAGGACTCGGTTTATGCCTATTTAGAAGAGGTGTTAAACCTTGACATTGCCTACGCCGAAAAAGAAATTACCATCCAGCCTATAAACAATGCCGACCGGGAACATTTGGACCTGTTACCCAAAGACATCAACGTCGTTTGCGTCAAAAGCCATGTCTATTTGGCTGATGGCACCCTCTTTCAATTCACCGAGAGCCGGCATCAGGTGGACAAGTTCCGCTTCCTGGATTTTGCCAAGCGCAAAAAAATATAACTAAGGGGAGCATAATGTTTGGCAAGA
Organism: Turicibacter sp.; assembly: GCA_009787345.1. Taxonomy (GTDB): domain Bacteria; phylum Bacillota_I; class Bacilli_A; order MOL361; family Turicibacteraceae; genus WRGF01. Next base: position 14,286 of record WRGF01000194.1, on the reverse strand, counting down.
CTATTATTGTATGGTACGATTAGAAGGTAAAAAGGCTGCGCCACTTGATTCAGCCAAAAAATAATAATGAGGTGTTTAATGATGCAAATAACATTCCAAGGAAATCCATTGACATTAGTCGGTAAACAATTGCAAGCCGGGGACAAGCTTCCAAGCTTCAACGTCACACAAAACGACTTAAGCCCACTTAGCTTAGAAGAAACTGACGGAACCCGTATTTTCCTATCCGTTCCTTCTTTGGATACGCCGGTATGCGACACTGAAGTCCGCACTTTCAACTCCCGCGCTTCTGAAATCCCAGGCGTTTCTGTCCACACCTTATCCATGGACCTTCCATTCGCACAAGCACGTTGGTGCGGGGCTGCCGGGATCGATGCCGTAACAACGACTTCCGATTACAAAGACCGTTCTTTCGCTGAAGCAACCGGGACTATGATCCAGGAATTAGGATTGCTGACGCGCGCTGCATTCGTAGTAGATGCAAACAACGTCATCAAGCATGTTGAATACTTAAGTGAAATCACTGAGCAACCAAACTTCGATGCTATCTTGGAAGCTGCTAAGACTGCTTAATCAAAATATCCTTTTTAAAAAAACGGGTTTCCATCTAGGAAGCCCGTTTTTTAAATACCCAAAAACTCTTTTAATTGCCTAATCTGTTCCGCTGCCTCTCCAGTCCCCTTAAAACCCGATGCCCGCTGCGCTTGTTCTTCCGACAGGGTTACCCAACTATTGTTTGGGACATAAACCGTTGCTTCTTCGTGGGCAAGCTCCCCGCTCTCCCCTCCCCAACCAAACAACGCTTCCATTAAGGGGGAAGTAAATTCAAAAGCCGTAACTTCTACGGTAACGACTGCTTCTTCCCCTTCGGTTTTTGAAATGGAAGCGTGATGCTTGACCGCTTCATTTATATGTTCCATGTCTGGGGTAAAATGGGCTGTAGGGGACATATCTGTTTCTTTATCCCGGTAAATGGCCACAAAATTCCCAGAACCTTCACCAATTTCCTTTTGGATGACAATCCCGTAAGGGGCAGACATGTCACCAGCCGTAAAAATTTTATGCTCGGTGCTGTTAGTCACTTCCTCCATCCCGAAATGGTTTGCGATATGAGCCGTCAGCAAGCCGGTGCAAATCGTCAAAAGCAAGAGGGAAATCCCGCCAACCACCCTGGCCATCCCACGGTTTTTGATAAACATCAGCCCAAAAAAAGAAGTAAAAGTAAAGACAGCAATCAGTAAGATAATCATGCCAGAGTTTCCTCCTTTGCCGGTTGTTGACCATGTTGCCGCAAAAAATTAATGAATATCATGCCCATGACAGCAAAAACAAGCCCAAGCAAAAACGACATCCTGTAGCCATCAAGGGCTGCCTGAAGCATCAGGTGGGCATACTCCAAAGGATTTGACCCTTGAAGCGTTGCATCCGGTTGGTGCCCCGTAATAAGGTTTTGGGCAACGCTTGACAACAAGGCAACGACCACCGCTGAGGCAACCTGCCGGGCGGTGGCGTTGCTGGCCGTCCCATGGGCTGCCAAGGATGTGGGCAGCGCCTTCATGGCACTGGCCGTAAGTGGCATCATGCACATGGCAATCCCAAACATCCGCATCCCATATAATACCGTCACGAAATGCTCAGGCGTTGTCGGTGTAAAAAAGACGAAAGGGACTGTCCCAAGTGCCAAGATAAAAAATCCGGTCAAAACCAAGACTTTTGCACCGACCGCATCATAGGCACGCCCAGCCAATGGGGAAATGATACCCATCATCAAGGCCCCTGGCAACAAAACAAGGCCTGCATCAAAAGCTGAAAGCCCCCTGACGGTCTGCATATAAAGGGGGAGCATCATTTCCACGCCCATCATCGCCATGACCGAAAGGGCCAGGCAAACCGTGGTGAGGGCAAACTGCCGGTTCCGAAAAACACTCACGTTCAGCAGCGGTTCTTCAAGCCGCAGTTGGCGGCGGGCAAATAAGGCAATCACGATAAATCCAGTGATGATCGGCAAGATGACATGGGCCACATTCCCCCAGCCAAAGGACGCAACATTGGTAAAGCCCCATAAAAAAGCCCCAAATCCGATGATGGTTTTCAAAAATGACAAAAAATCCAGGCGGGTATCCCTGTTTGGCACCACATCCCTGATCATAAACGGCGTCAATGCGACTGAAATCCCAACAATGACCATTGGCAGCAAGAAGACGGTCCGCCAGGAACTGCTGAGGTTAAAGCCCAGCACCGTATGGTCTTCGCTGATGATCCAGCCGGCAAATGTCGGCCCAATGGCCGGGGCCAGGCCAACGACCAATCCATAAAGGCCCATCACTGCCCCAAGGCGCTTGGCGGGGAACATGTTGACCATGCATACCTGCATCATCGGCATCGTGATCCCCACGGCAATTGCTTGGACGATTCGCCCTGCCAAAAAGAGGCCCCAGTTGCTGGTTGGGGCGCTAAACGACATGAACATCCCTAAAAACAAGGCGACATAGGCTGCCAGGTATAACCAGCGCGTCCGAAATCTTGTTGCCAAAAAGGCTGTAACCGGGATCATGATGCCATTTGCCAGTAAAAACCAGGTGGTTGCCTGTTGGGCCGTGGACATGTCTATGCCGAATTCGCCCATCAAGGTCGGGATCATCGTCCCAAGGGAAGTCTGCATCAAGACCCCGGCAAAAGTTGCCACCATCAGCAAAGCCACCATCATCGGGCGGTTATAGGCCCGGCCATGGATATCCAAGGGCGTTCCCTGTCCTTTTATCATAAAACCACTCCTTACTTTAGGGTACTTCTAATAACTCGCTTTGTTCCTACGGTACTCACTTCGCGACCTTCCTCAGAACAAGAAAACCGTAAGGGCCTTGCCCGCATTTGCGAGGATTTTTTCGTCCAGCCGAGGAAGTGAAAATACTTCTACGGCGCTCACGACCTTGCGCTCCTCCGCGCAATAAAGATTTAGAGCATTGCGGTGAAGTGGAGCTTCATAGCATTTTTACTGGCAGGGCCCCCGCCCTTCCGTAGGAAGGTATCCTCCTTTGGTGGACTATTAGGATGGGCGGAAAAAGACCGTAAATTCGGGTGAATTGGAGTTATTAGAGGTGCCCTTTATTTTGCCTGTGCCTGTAGTTTGCCAAAAAAGGCATTCCCTTATCCCCATCCAGCAAAAAAAACGCCCAAATGGGCGTTTAATCCGAAACTATTACAATTGCCAGCCGCCTTTTCTGAAAATCGGGATGATTTCCCCGTCGCAGGCAATGCCATCAATATCCAATTCGCCCGACCCGATCATAAAATCGACGTGGGTCAGCGACTGGTTGGCGCCATTTTCAAGCAATTCCTCCTTGGACATGGTTTTGCCGCCTTCAAGGTTGAAAGAATAAGCGGAGCCAATGGCCAGGTGGACCGATGCATTTTCATCAAATAACGTGTTGAAAAAAACCAGGTTTGAATTTGAAATGGGTGAATCATGGGCGACAAGGGCTACTTCCCCCAAGTAATGGGAACCTTCATCCGTGTCGATCAGGTGTTTTAGGGTTTCATACCCTTCCTCGGCAGAAAACTCCACAATGCGGCCCTTTTCAAAGGTCAGGGAGAAGTTATTGATGAGGTTGCCCCCATAGCTTAGCGGCTTCGTGCTTGCCACTACCCCATTGACACCGTCTTTTTTCGGGAGGGTAAACACTTCTTCCGTTGGAAGGTTTGCCACGAAGCGGTCCCCTTTTGCATTGATGGAACCCGCGGCCACCCATAAATGTTTTTCGGGAAGGTCGATGGAAAGGTCTGTCCCCGGACCCTTGAAATGGAGGGTTTTGAACCTTTTCCCATTTAGGGCGCTGCTTTTTGATTCAAGGGTTTCAATATGTCCTTCCCATGCCCCGACAGGGTCCTCAAGGTCGATGCGCGTCGCTTTGAAGATCGCCTCCCATAAGGCATCCTGCTGCCTGTCTTCGGCAAGGCCTGGGAATACTTTGGCGCTCCAAGCGGCTGATGGCACAGCCACGATGGACCAGCTCAGCTTGTCGGACATCAATGCTTGACGGAAATTCTCCATAGCCAGCCCTGCTGCTTTGTTTGCCGCGGCAATCCGTTCAGCCGGGATGCCTTTTAGCAAGTCCGGATCGATGGCTACTATGGACAATAGCCCCCAATTTTCATCAACAGCCACGTCGTGGGCCTTCACTAAGTATTCAGGGTATTTTTCAAAGGCGGCGTCCGGCGCGGATTCATAGCGGATGCGGGATGTCTCTTCGTCCGTCCACAGGACCACGACATCGTTCGCACCTGCTTCATAAGCTTTTTTTACGACTTTCCTGACAAAAGGCGCAGTTTCCAGGTTGGCGCGGACCAATAAGTTTTGCCCTTGCTGGATATTGACACCGATCTTGACTGCCAGGTTTGCGTATTTTTCCAATAATTGTTCCATCTTCTCTTCTCCTATCCACTCCAAGTCCCTATTGGGCACCTTCAGGTTTGCAGGACATGTCGTTTCATGTCTTTTTTAAGTTTACCACAACCGCAGTCCCTTGTCATCCCCCAAAGGGAGGGTTAGGTCATCTTGGAAAGGATCAGCTCCTGCCAAGACAGCAAATAGGCATTTCCCGGCTCAAAGGCCAGTGCTTTGGCGCAATGTGCCAAAGCGTCCTGATACATGGCAAGATGGTAACAGGCCTGAAGGGCATATTCATCCAGGGTTTTGTCCCAAGAACTCGATAAAGTATAAAACATATCCCCTGTGTCAGTAATCCGAAGGGCGGCTTTCGTTAAATAATAAAGGAACTCCCAGTCTTTTTCAGCATGGGCCAGGCGGGAAAGCTCGACATATGGCTCCCGCCGGTGCTGGCAATTGCCTAAAAACCTTAAAAACCACTTGCGGGCCTTTTGGGCTTCCCCTTGCTGCCAATACGCATTCCCAATCCAACCCATGGCCTGCCCCTGGGCTTCTGGGCATAGGGTGTCAGGGAGCGCCAAATACGCTTTCAACTGTTGGATTGCTGATTTTTCATGCCCCGTTACCAAATACTCGCGCCCAAGCAAATTGTTCATCCGCCCGTCCAGGGGTTTTTCTTTGACAGCCATCTCCAATAAGGGCAAATAATTGCCCCGGCTTTTTTCCCAGTCGGGATAATGGTCCAAGACCAGCGCCGGCAACTGGATGGTTTCAAGGCCCCCCTCCCCTTCTAAAAAAATATATTCGTGGATAGGATATTCCCACACCCAGCCATGGCGGTCATGGATTTTTGAATAGGTGAACGTGTAATCCGGCGTCCCATCCGCTTTCAGCCGCCAATTATAAGTGTAGTGAACCTGGCGGTGCCCAAAGTTTTCCTTCTCACGCCAAGAAGCCTCAAGCAGGTGGCGCCACCCTGGCCTGAATGTTTCATCAAGGTCGGTGCAGACACAAATATCGACATCGTGGGGGACATGGGACAGGCTGATGTTCCTGGCAACATCAAAGCGCCAGGGCTCTATTTTTTCCGAAAACACCTTTGCCCCTAACCTTTTTAGTTTTTGGACGGTGCCGTCGGCTGACCCTGTATCGGTGACGACGACCAGGTCTGCTTCTTTCATGCTTTGCATCCATCGTTCAACAAATTTTTCCTCATCTTTGCAAATGGCATACACTGCAACTTTCAACTTTTTCATACCGGCTCACCTAAGAAATCATGCCCCTCGCCATACCCTAGGCGGTGAAGCCTGGCGTAGTCGCTCCTGTCCTTTAGATAATCCGGATAATGATTGAGGACCAGTCCCTGGTTCATGATTTGAAAACCGGCCCCCTTGGTGCAGGCGATGTATTCGTGAAGGGGGCTGACCCACTGAAACCCCCAGCGGCTATGGATCTTGCTATGGAATTGATTTACGATTGCCGGTGTCCCGTCTTCTTTTAAGGCATAATTGAAGGTATAATACATCTGCTTGGGATCTGGGGCACCCTCCCATTTTTCTTCAACTTTTTTCCGCCATCCCTTTTCAAAAACTTCATCGAGGTCCGTGCAGACGCAAATGTCGCAGTCATTTGGCACGAAAGAAAGGGACATGTTCCTCGCTGCATCAAAGCGCCATGGGCTCACTTCCCTTTGGAACACGATACACCCCCGGTTCCTAAGCTTTTTGACGGTCGAATCTGCCGAACCGGTATCCATGACAATGATAAAATCCGCCTCGGACATGGAATCCACCCAGCGGTCCACAAAGTTTTCCTCATTTTTAGAAATCGCATAAACACAAACACGATATTTTGGATTGCCCTTATCTGGCATTAGCGTTCCCCCCGATAAAATATTGGATCCAGGTAATACTCACCGAATTTAAATAAAAAGACGCCACCTGTTACTTCCCAGGCCATTTCCCTGAATTTTACTTCCCCGTAATGGGCCCTTAACTGCTCATTTGCCGCCATGCGTAGGTTGCAGACCGATGGGTGTCCGGTGCCGATGAAGCCTTCGCAGCGATACCTTGGCGGAAGGGGGGCGATGATGGGGCTTTCGAGGCTACAGCGGTTAAGGTACGAGCCCGTCGCCCACCAAAAATTCCCTGAAAAGTACCAAACCCCCGGGAGGGCAGCCGATGTTGCCCATTCAACCCCGCAAATGTCGTAGCCGTTCAGCTTTTGGACGCATTCTTGCCACTTTTGGATGCAAAAATACTCCATAAAATCCCGCCACTGTGCCAAATTTTTTTGGACCTGGGGCCATTGGCGGTATTTTTCTTTGTAACTGGCTCCTTTTGTATGAAAATAAAGGATTTTAAACCGTGGGTTTGCCCGCGCCAATTGCTGGACTTTTTTTATGGCCGGCCTTTCGTACTCCCCAAGGCCCCCCCCATGCTCCAGACGTGTTTTATGAAAGTAGGGGTAATGCCTAAAATGCCTGGCCACCTGCCCAAGGCTTGCATGCCCGACGACGATGATATGAAGGCCGGCGCAGGCATCCCCAAGCCCTGAGGCCGATAACAGCCTGGCTTGCTGCCTCACGATATTTTCCCAGTCGCCCATGGCGGCAATGTGGTATACTACTTGGATAGCCGTTGGCTTTTTCCCCTGGATTGCCATTTTTCCCACCCCCTGCTTTTGCTATTATATGCAATTTGCCCCGGTGGGTGAGATTGGCCTATCCACTTTTCTTTTTTGGGCATATGCTATCAAGAGAAAAGCATTGAAGGAGCCACGCCATGTGCAGATGCAAAAAATGCGGCAAGCAAAAAAAAAATTGCCCCAAGGTCAACCGGGTTTATGTCTTTCAAGGGGTAGAGTATATTTACAAACCCGGGACGACGACAACCCTGCCCCCTGACTGGGATTCTGATAACTACAAAACCCCAGAGGAGTACCTCTGTTCCCAATTCGGCAAAGGCCGAAAATGAAAAACCTTGGAGCCGGCGCGCCTAGCCGGTTCCAAGGTTTTTCATGTCCAATGCCCTTGCTAAAAACGAAGGCAGGCAGCAGATTTGCAAAAAAAATAAATTCCTTGGCGTTTGTACTTCCCCCAAATGGCAATTTTGAATACTAATATAGAGAGCCAGCAGTCATTGCAAGGCTTAAAACCAAATATTAAAAATAATAAAGGATGTCATACACTTATGTGTTCACGTTGCAATAAACGCAGAAATTCATGCCAAAACCAAGGCGCAAACCGCCAATTATCCCAAACCTGTGCCCAATCAGGTAATTTTACCGGTGGTTCCTTCATGGGCTCCACCCAATACTTTACTGTTGCCCCAGCTGTCCAAACCACAACCGTAACCGAAGTTATCCCGGTTGTCTTGCAACAAGACGTTATCCAAAACACAACTGTCCAGCAAACTTGGTCAGTACAGGGCGTCGAGTTCAATTATGTCCAAGGGGATACCAACACTGTTACCCCAGCCCAAGCTGGCTTTGCAGACCCCTCTTGCAATGACCTGCCTACTTCCGGGCGCCAATCTTTCAGCAGTACAAAATCCGGATGCGGCTGCCGTCGGTAAGCACTAATCCTTTCTTAGGTTAGGGCAAAGCAAATTGAACTATCATTTTGGGCATGGATTCAGGCCATGGCTATAATATATTTCAAAAACATCCTAAATAAAGAGGTTTACCCAATAAGTTGGGCAACCCCTTCATTTCATAAAATGGACGCTTAAACTGGGTTTAAACGTCCATTTTTTATTGGCTTAACGGACGTTGAATACAACGCCAAGAGGTCCTGGGACCTCGGTTTTTTGGTTTAAGCTGACGGAAGCCTCAAGCGCCCAGTTCGGATTTTTAAGCATGGCACGGCCTACGGCAACCAAATCCGCATCTTCATTCCCGATAATGGCATTGGCATGCTGGGCATCATCCAATTTACCAACGGCAATGACAGGGATCCCTATCGCTTCCTTGATTTTTCGAGCCATTGGGACCTGATAGCCAGCATGGCTTCCCGGCAAACCGCGGGAACCAAATAAAGGGGCTTCCCCGCCTGAGGTGATATGGAATAGATCGACGCCTTCTTGCTGATAGGCGCGGCAAATCCCAATGGCATCGTCAATGGTGTATCCGCCCTCGGCGTACTCGGTAGCGGAGATGCGCATCATAAGTGGCATGCTTGCGGGCATGACGGCTTTGGCAGCCTTCAAGACTTCACGGCCAAAAAGGGTCAAGTCCTTTCCATAGCCATCTTCGCGCTTGTTTGTGAGCGGTGAATGGAATTGATGGATCAAATAACCATGGGCGCCGTGGATTTCAATGGCATCAACCCCGGCAGACACTGCCCGGGCGACTGCTTCCTGGAATTTTTGGACCATCCCTTTGATTTCTTCGGTGCTAAGTGCCCGTGGCGTTTTCGACTTTTCATCAAAAGCAATGGCAGATGGTGCTACGGGGACTTCAGCCCCTTCTGCTTTTCGCCCGGCATGGCCGATTTGGACAGCCACTTTAGCCCCATATTCATGGCAAGCGGAAACGATGCGCCCAAGCCCTTGTGCCTGCTCTTCATTCCATAAGCCCAAGCAAAAATCCGTGATGCGCCCATCGGGTTCGACATTGCTCATTTCCACAATGATCAAACCTGTCCCCCCAACTGCGCGGGAAGCGTAGTGAAGCTCATGCCACGCCGTTGGCACCCCATCTTTATTCTTGACATTGAACTGGCACATCGGTGGCAAGACCACCCTATTTTTCAACTGCATCCCTTTTAGTTCAAATGATTCCATTAACTGACCCATAATCCACGCCACCTTTTCGATTGAAGTTATGCCTATTTTAACACATTGCCTGATCCTCTGCAAGGGGACGCTGGCATTCACTTTCTTCCCAGGAAAACCTGTTTTCTTTCAAAATCGTATTTTTTCCATGAATTGCCGAGAAAACATACGCCATCCAACGCCCGTTCGACAATTTTTTTCAGTTTTCGCTGACTGGGGGTGGTATAATTCCAACGTAGGACTTATAACGTAAATAGCAAAAGCGTCAGGAGAGATTCAAATTGGACAAAGCAAAAGCCTTAAAATACGGGAAGAAACTAGACCTTAAAAGGATTATGCCGGTGCGCATCAACATGCTCTTAGGCATCGTCTTGTTATTGTTTATTGGCGGGTTCAGTGCCTTTCATTTGGTCAAGTCCATTATTACGGATGTGGTACAAGACCATGTGATTGAATTATCGAGGACGGAAGCCGACCTTTATATCAATGAAATCGAGAATTGGTTCGGTTACTTCATTTCCCAGGTAGAATACATGGAACGGGCCCTCCCCCTTATCAGCCTGGAGGATTTTGAAACGGTAGTCAACGAGTTCACTACCGTTTCAGGCATTGAAACCCTGTTTATCGGTTTTGATGATGGCGAATTCATCAATAGCCGGGGATTTGTCCCAACTTCTGGATGGAACCTTTTAGAACGGCCATGGTTCATCAACGGGGTCGAGTCGGAACCGGGTACGATGGCTATTACCGACCCTTACCTTTCACTGGGGACCGGCCTTATATCGGTTGCCATTTCATACTTCATACCGGACCTTCATGGAAGGGGGGCAGTGATCGGGACTATTATCCCGCTCCACCATATTACTGATTTCATCGGCAACCGCTCCCTTTACGAAGGGCGTTATTTTTATCTGATAAACAGCCATGGAGAAATCATCGTAAGCCCTGAAAAAGACGGAGACAAAGGCGCAGGATTGCTAAAATCCCTCGGCATTGAAAATGAAGCACCCAAAATAGGCTACGAAGGAATGTCAGGCTTCGACAGTTACCATGGCGACTTCTTCCTGACCAGCAGGGAACTGGAAGAATTGGGCTGGCATCTTTTGAGCCTGGTGCCGACCAGCTTTATCCAAGGACAGGTCGTCACCTATACTGGCAACCTGACTGAATTCATTGTCATCTTATTGGTCATTATCGGATCCATCATCCTTTTTGTCGTCAATAAGAACATCAATGCCTTCCAGGAGCGGAAAATGCATGAAGAACGGTTTAAATCCCTTTTGGATCATTCCCCTATTGCCTGCATCCTTTTTGACGAAGCTTATAATTTGATCGATATCAACGAAATGGGCCGTTCTTACTATGGCCTTGAGGGACTGGACATCCGGTCCCTCAACCTGGGCGAGCTTTCCCCCATGTATCAACCCAATGGGGAACTTTCGCAAAAAGGGATCGAAGGATATCGGCAACATGCCAAGAAAAATGGGGTTGCCAGTTTTGAATGGATTTGCCAGACATTTGATAAAGAAGCGTTGCCAAGCGAGGTGACCCTGGTGCAGACTTCCTTTGGCGGCAAAGAACAAAACATTTGTTATGTCCGCGATATGCGGCGCGAAAAAGAAATCGTTTCTAGATTGGAATACGCAAAAGAAGAAGCCCAAAAAGCCAATGAGCAAAAGAGCTCCTTCCTTGCCAATATGAGCCATGAAATCAGGACCCCGATCAATGTCATCACCGGAATGGCTTCCATTGGTAAAAAGACCCCTCACCTCGAGCGAAAAGACGATGCTTTCGATAAAATTAAGGGGGCATCCCATCACCTTTTAGGAATCATCAACGATATACTTGACATGTCAAAAATCGAAGCGGGGAAAGTCGAATTAAACCCCCAGCCGTTTCTCTTTGAAGAGATGATCCAGAATTCACTGGACCTCGTCAGTTTGGAAAGTTCAAAAAAATGGCAAAACATTTCCCTGTTCATTGACCCGGCCATTCCTAAAAAGCTCAAAGGGGATAAACAGCTCTTGACCCAGGTCATCAGCAACCTTCTAAACAATGCCGTCAAGTTTACCGGCACCAACGGGAATATCCATCTAGATGCACGCCTTGAGCGTATCGAAGGAAACCAGGCCTTGCTAAAATTCAAGGTTGCGGATACCGGCATGGGTATCGCACCCGAAAAACTGCTGGCTATTTTCAATCCGTTTGAGCAAGGGAGCACGCCTGCGAAAAACCAATTGGGCGGGACAGGCCTTGGACTCGCTATTTGCAAGACCACCATCGAGCTATGCGGCGGCCAGGTTTGGGCCGAATCCGAACAAGGTGTCGGGTCAACCATCAATTTCACTTTGTTCCTTGAAATAGAGGGGACCGAACCAGAAGCCTTCCTTGCCAAAACCAATTTATTGATCATCACCGAACAAGCCGCTTTCGGCAATTACTACGGAAAGCACCTAGGCTTGTATGGCTGCCAGTTTGAGGTCGCCCACACAAAAGGGGATGCTTTGAAGGCACTTTCCTCCAACAGGTTCCAAGCATATTTAGTGGATGGCACGATGGAGTCAGTTGACGGGATGGAGCTGTGCCGGCTCATTAAGCGCTTTAACCCGCTTCATACCGTCATCCCCCTTCTGACCCCACATTGGGTGGGTGAGGCTGATGAAAGCAGCCAGGGCGAAGTGGATGAAATGCTTCACATGCCATTGGTCCCCTCAAAAATCAAGGATTCCATCTTAAAATACCTTTGTAAAAACGGCAGCAACAATGGCAGTTGCCAAATCCCTGGCATTGTCCCCGATTATTCGCCATACAAGGTCCTCATCGCTGAGGATTTGGATATCAACCAGGAAATCCTTTCCTCTTTGCTGGAAGAAACCGGGCTGCAGCTTGATTTTGCAGACAATGGGGCCATCGCCGTCGAAAAATATTTAGCCGACCCCCTTGCTTACTTACTTATTTTTATGGATCTACATATGCCTGTCCTGGATGGCACGGCGGCGACAGAAAAAATACTTGAAGCAATGAGTAAAAATAATTTCCCTGAAATACCGATCATCGCCATGACCGCAAACGCTTTGCAATCAAGCATTGATTCTTGCCTGGATGCTGGTATGGCCGATTACATTACCAAGCCTATTTCATACGAAGTGGTCATGGACAAAATCGAAAAATTCGTCAAACAAGCAGCTTGACCGAACAAAAGTGGCAGTCCCCAAAACAGCATTTGGGGGCTGCCACTTTTTTTAGCTAAAATAGGCTGACATACTGATTCCTTTTCTTGGCGCGATGGGTATAATGACGGCGGCCTGAAGGCCCAGTTCCTTGGGCAGCCTCGCTTTCGTGGCAGCCACAGCTGCAATCCTGGCCGTCGAACTCTTCTTCATCATAAATTTCAGCATCCTCAAAGTCAACGCCTAAATCTTCAAACAGTTCTTCATCGCTGATGGTATGGATATTCAAAACGTCATAGATAGGGCAGTATCGGGTAATCCCGCTGGCAACCTTCAAAGCACCAAGGGTCGCCAGTGACGGCCGGTCCCTCATAATCCCGATGCTGACAGAAATGGTGCCCGCTGCAATCCTAAGGAAGGCATCCAGGCGGCCTACATTTTTTTGGCACATACAAAATTCTCCTTTCAATGCATGGTTTCTTATATAGTGTGGCAGTATCAGGAAAAAAAATCCCTGATGGCTGCCTTTTTTTAATGCCATTTCAAGTACTCCCTCCAAGTCACGTTGCCTTAAGCTAGGGCAGTTAGCATAAAAACAAAAAAATCGCCGTTACCTCACTGGATAACGACGATTTTGTCAGATGGCTGATAGATATTCATCTTTTAAAATCAATACCTACTGATAATGCTTAGGCGGTGTAGAATTCATAGGAATCCCTCGCAATCTTTATTGCTAAAAATGCGGATCGTCTAAACCTTCATGGGTTAACTCGTCAAACGCTCCAATGGAATCACCTTCCAAAGAAATTTACTAGGAGCGGCTTTTGGGCCGTCCTGTTGTTTGAAAAAGCTACTCGAACCAGGAAATACCTCGACACACGAATCAGCTCCTGCTTCTGCGGGATTTGAAATTGTCTACCGATTCATTTCCTACCACCTGACAATACTATTATGGCCCATCATTCAGATTATATGCAACAAATTGATAAATTTTTGATTATCGGCTCATTTTCATGTCCACTTCGCCCATAAAGCTGCCATGGACGCTGACCAAGACGGTCCCCATCTCATATTCTTTCAGGTCAAGGGAGGTCAAGCCATTGCATTCGTCGATGATTTCCAGCACTTCCCCATCCGGGTTGGAAACGATGATTTCAATTTCCCCTTCGCTTATTTGGCTTGCGATGTTGAAGAAACGCTTCTTGCCGACTTTCACCACGAAATCCTGGTTGATGCCGCCACCGTCGCTTGAAAGCTTGAACGCGCCGCCCTTTACCATTTTCGCTTCGTCCCCGCCGTTTTTTTTCAGTTTTTTAAATGCCAGGATGCCAAGGCCCGCCAACGTGGTGGTTACCGCAGCCCCTCCTACGATTAAATTCTTTTTTTTCATATCATTCACTCCTCGTCTCATAAATTGGGCGCCCGCTTGCTAAGTCCAATCGACCTTTAATTTCCCATAATTCTATTTTAAACCAAAATCCCCCGCTTGTGAATGAAAACCTTCTGCCATTTTTTTCATATCCCCTCAAATATTCGACCGGCTTCCTGCTTTTTTTTGCCGAATGCTGTAAAATACTCGTTTTATCGGAACGCTTCATTGCGGGGCTTTGCCAAAGGCCATGGAGTGCCTTTTTGGAAAAGGGGCATCCATGGCCGATACTATGACATTATGGGTTATTCGACGTAAAAGCTTTCTTTAGGACCAAGGTAAGAGGCTTTAGGCTTGGTTGCTTCCTGATAGATGAAAATCCGTTCAATGATGAGGCCAGCTTCCAGGGCGCCGATTTCAATTTCCTGCACCCCGGCATCGAAACTGGCAACAGCTGTTGTCTTGCGGATGTTGTCAAGCACCCCTTTGGACCAGTTGGCATCCGTGTGGTATGGCAGGAAGTCTACTGCTGCTGTTGTCACGGTTTGCTTTGACCCGCCTGTTTCAAGGGTCAGGCGAAGCGGG
>WRGF01000193.1 GCA_009787345.1 Turicibacter sp. | reverse complement strand
TTGAATACAATAGCCTGCCACGGCGTTGCTGGTTCCCGGCCTTTTCCCGAAGGGAACCCAGGTCGACCCGGATGTGCCGGGGCTCATCCATATCCGTGCTGGCTACGACCGCATAAGCATTGCCTAAAGCCCCATTCCCTGCCTGGGCAAAGCCAAAACCGATGGCCGGGTCCGTCGGGGAATCAAAGCCAAGGGGGACCGAGCGGTCGCGGTCGGTGAACGTGTCCAGGTCGCTGCTTCTAATCGCCGCCACGGCCTCCAAGTTATCAGGTAAATCCCAGCGGCGTGGATGCAGGTAATGGAGGGCAAACCGGTCAAACAGGGCCAATTTCCCAAAGTAAGGATCCTCCTGAGGCAAGCGCCTTTGCTCCCCATCATAGCAATCAAGCCCCATGTTCATGGGCTGGACTTCGTAAACCTCCTGACCCGAATTGATGAAAGGAATCCCACCTGGCAAAAAGAAGTTCATAATGGAAAGCATTTTTGACAGGGTTTCCCCCCCATCCCGTGCCGCCATCCGAGGAGTGTCGTGGGTTTCCCCACAGGCAAAAACCGGGCAGGGAAGCGTCGGCACGTCGTACATGAATTCGTGGGTTTTAAATTCCTTGACGCGGGGTTCTTTGATGAATCCATCCCCAATAATCATGTCATAGCCTTGCTTAACTGCACATCCTGCGTTCCCACGGTCCAGTTCCTCGGCAATGAGGGAAAAATCCGGGTTGGTTGAACGGGCCCTGTTGACAATCATTTCTACCAAGTCCACCGGCAGGGCATGGCCCATATCAATTCGAGCTCCATCAATGTTAAAGTTTCGCTGGTAATAAGGGATGATGTCCGCAAGGAGTTCCCAAAGCCCTAAATTAGGCTCACGTCCTTCATGGTAGCTGGCCTTCACCGTATCAAATAGCACATAAGGCGGTTGCTGGGAATCCACATATTGTTGCGAGTCCACTGGATGGTCCAAAAACAACCGGAAAAAGGTCACGTCCGTCCACGCTGGTTGGATATCGTTGATGTGGTCTGAAAATGCCGGCGCAATCACCAACCCAAATGACTTGCGGACCGCTTCCAATAAATCTTCGGATGAATGCTGGACAATTTTATCCCATTTCCCGGAATCCTGGATATTGGGCGCCCACTGGAACTTGGACAAGTGCTCCTTCACTTCGGGGCTTTCATAAATGGCAGGGAGGTATTTTTTCAGTGGTGGCAACGTGGATCCCAAACCCTCGACTTCCGGGGGGGCATATGTTGCCAAATCGCTTTCTTTGATCCAGTAAAACCAGTCGGGATGTTGGCGGATCAAGTCGCTGTTGACGGAATTGGTCCTGGGAATGATGTCGATGAACACGCTGATTCCCAGTAAATGGCAGGCTTCCACCAAGGCGCTGAATTCTTCCTCGACCGTCATGCTATCTCCTGTGATGGGGTCTTTCAACAAGGGGTCCAGCTGGAAAAAGTTTTGGACGGCATAGGGGGATCCTAAATCGCCTTTCTTGCCTTTGAGGGAGAATTTTGAGATGGGCAGCAAGTAAAGGGCGGTTATCCCCATCTTCCTCAAAAGGGGGAGCAGCGCCAGCGTCTTGACGAAAGTGCCCGTTTCCCGAAAACCCTCCCCATTGGCATCTTCAAGCCCGCCCGAATGGCCGTGGTCCCAGCTAGTGGACGTTCTGATCATCATCGAGTAAACAGCAGCTTTCCGCAAAGGGGTCAGTGGTCTTTTCTCCTCACCAAAAGAAGCAATCGCGTCATGATAAAATTGAAAGGGGTTTACCTTGATTTCGCCCCCACAAGTTCCCAAGATGCCAGTAAAGTCCCAGCAGTTCCAAAGGTCAGGCACCCAATAATTATAGTCCTTCCTATCGATTTGGCTTTTTAATAGATTCTTAAGTTTCGCAAGGCTCATGAAACCACCCCTTTGTAAAATAGTATTCCCGGAAACCGGGCTTTATTCACACAAACCCCCGGGCTGAATACACTATTAGGGGAGGTGTGAAGTATGTCATTACTCATGTTGTTGCTACAGGCCCTCGTCCTAGTGGTAGCCCTTGCAATTGATGCATTCGTCTGTAGTTTCGGCTATGGAACCAATAAAATCAAGATACCCTTTCGTTCAGTGTTGGCCATCAACGGGGTTTGCACCCTGCTTTTGGCGATTGGCCTTTTAATAGGGGATTTATTAGGCGGCTTCATGCCATTGGAAATAACAGTTTGGACTTCATTCCTGATTTTGTTTTTCTTGGGAATGGTTAAAATATTTGACAGCGCCATCAAAAAAATCATCCGCAAGCACAATGGCATCAATAAAAATTTTTCGTTTTCCATGCTAAACCTCGGCTTTGTGCTAAACGTGTATGCCAATCCCGAAGCCGCTGATGTGGATAAATCCAAGGTGCTCAGCATCCGTGAAAGCATCCCACTTGCCCTGGCACTAGGCCTCGATGGCCTGTCCGTCGGCTTCGGTGTAGGGATTGCCGCCATCAACGTCTGGCTCATCATCCTCCTGTCCTTTGTCATCGGTGTGCTGATGATTCTCGGGGGCAGCTGGTTTGGCAATAAAGTCGCCCAGGCGGTCGACCTAGACATCGGCTGGCTCAGCGGGATTATCCTGCTAGTCATTGCCTTGAGTGGAATCGTGTAAAAGACCAGGTCAGAAAGCGACCTGGTCTTTTATTGCTCCCCTTTAAATCCATACTTCAAAAAATCATTCCACAAGCTGTCATCTAAGCTTTCCAAATCCCAGCCAAACCCATTGACCAATTCGCTGTGGCGGTCCGTCGTCGCCCTGGACTTAATCCCATGAAATTGCTGCATAATAACCCTCCTGCCGTTTGCCTACCATTATACCACACTTGATTACGCTGGGAAAGCCTAAGCCTTGGATGGGATTTTTTTGCTTTTTAACTGGTTTTCAGCCGGATATTTGGATAAATGCAGCTGCCGCAATCTTTCGCTGAATGCTTTTTTCCTTTGATTTTTTTTTATCAGGCTTGAAATGAGCCCCTCCGATGGGGAAAAAATAAATACCAGCATGAAGATAGCCCCGATGACGGAAGCCATGCTGCCGGCGATGGATACATCGAAGTGGATGGCGACTTGAAAGCCGAGGATGGCGCTGAGGGCTCCGATTCCGGCGCTCAAAAGGAGCATCCATAACAGCTTTTTGGTTAGCAAGTAGGCGGCAGCGGCAGGGCCTACCATGAAGGCGACTACCAGGATGGCACCTACCGCTTCAAAGGCGACTACCGTTGTCAGGGAAACCAGGGTCATAAGCCCGTAATGAAGCAGATGCACGGAAAATCCGAGGACGGTTGCCAAGGTGGGGTCGAAGGACACTAATTTCAGTTCCTTGTAAAAGACACTTACAAACAAGAGGTTGATGGCCAGCATAACTCCCGAGGTGTATAAAAACCTTGCCCCAAAATCTACCCCATTGATGATGAGCCGGTCAAAGGGGGCGAATGCCAGTTCCCCTAAAAGGACCGTGTCCGTGTGCAAATGGAGGTGCCCCATGTGGCGGCTGATGATGATAATGGCGACGCTAAATAACAGGGGAAAGACCAGTCCAATGGCGGAATCGGCGGCTATCCGCTTCGTTTTGGCGAGGGTTTCGGTGAGCCAGACGGTGAGCACGCCCATGAGGGAAGCGCCGACAATCAACAGGGGCGAACCCAAGTCGCGGGTGACCCAAAATGCCAAGACGATGCCTAACAGGATGGTGTGGGTGATGGAATCGGACATCATGGACATGCGGCGAAGGACTAAAAATACCCCTAATACCGCACAGGCGACGGCGATAAATACGGCGATGATTTGAATTTCCAGTGCCATTAGATGCCCTCCTTTCGTAAGCGGCTGCGTTTAAGAAGCCCTTGTAATATTCCCCGGTTAGGTGAAACCAGGAGGCTGATTAGGGCAATGGATGTGGCGATGACCACGATGGCGGGACCAGTGGGCATTCTTTCCAAGGTAGAGCTTAAAAAGGTGCCGACAACGCCGGAAATTATCCCAAAAAGTGCTGCCAACAAGGTCATGGTCCCTAAGCGGTTGGTCCATTGGCGGGCAGCAACGGCGGGGGCAATGAGCATGGAACTCATGAGGACGACCCCGACGGTTTGCAACCCCACGATGATGGCGGTGACTATAAGTAACGACAATAAAACGTGAATCCTGACGGTCGGGATACCGATGACCCTGGCATATTCCGGGTCGAAGGAGAACACTTTGAACTCTTTCCAAAAAAGGAAAACGAGTAGCAGGATTCCGCCGCTGACCCATAAAAGCAAGTGGATGTCCCGTCCGAGGAGTGCCGCCGCCTGTCCGTAGATGAACCTGGAAAGCCCCGCCTGGCTGGCTGTTGGAATCCGTTGGGCATGGGTCAATAGGAGCAGCCCGAAGCCGAAGAACACCGACATGATGAGGGCCAGGGCGCTATCGAATTTCAGTTTGGAGTATTTCACGATGAGGGTGATGAAAAAGACGGCCAATAATCCCGTGGCGGCGGCGCCAAGCAAGAGCACTTCCGTTTGCCGTACACCTGTTAGCAAGAAGGCTAGGACGACCCCCGGGAGTGCCGAGTGTGAAACCCCTTCCCCGAGTAAGCTTTCCTTTCGAAGCACCGCAAATGTCCCCAGCACCCCGCTAATCAATCCAAGCATCCCCGAGCCCAAGGCGACAATTTGAAACGTATGGTCTAATAAAATTGCCACCCTAACCCACCTTCCGATCCATTTGGTAAGTCTGCTCTAAATTTTCCTTGGTGAAAATGTCCTTGACCGGCCCATTGCCAACCAGTTGGGTATTGAGCAAAACCACCCAATCGAAGTTGGCTTCCACCGTCCGCAGGTCGTGGTGAACCACGATGACCGTTTTCCCATCCCGTTGCAAACCTTTCAAAAGTTCCATAATAACCGCTTCTGTTTTGGCATCCACCCCTTTTAGGGGTTCGTCCAATAAATAAATTTCCGCATCCTGAGCCAATGCCCGTGCCAAGAATACTCGCTGTTGCTGGCCACCCGACAACTGGCTGATCTGCCGGCTGGCGAAGGCTTCCATGCCCACTTTTTCAAGGCACTTCCCAGCGAGTGCTTTTTCTTTTTTTCCGGGACGCTTGAAAAATCCCAAATGCCCGTACCTTCCCATCATGACCACATCCAGGGCTGTCGTGGGGAAGTCCCAGTCCACGGAGGCCGTCTGGGGGACATAAGCAATTTTTTGTTGGTTCCCCATTATTTCAACCTGTCCCATGACGGGCTTGACCAATCCCAAAAGGGATTTCACCAATGTGGTTTTCCCCGCACCGTTAGGACCGATGATAGCGGCCAATTTACTCTGGGGAATTTTTAATTCGATGTCCCAAAGCACTGGCTTGCTGTCATAAGCAACGGTTAAATCCTTTATTTCAATGGCATTCATAATTTCTCCTCCTTATATACGGATAGGCAAGCCCAATAGTTTTCGGGCTTGCCTGTTTTTCTACTATCGCAATGCGTCGACGATGGTGGCGATGTTGGCGCGCATCATGCCGATGTAAGTGTCATGCCCGGAACCCGCGTCCCCAAGGGCATCGGAGTATAGGTAGCCGCCGATAACGACTTCGTGCCCACGGGCTGCCGCCGCTTCGATGACCGCTTCGATATTGCGTGAGGAAACGGATGTTTCAACGAAGATGGCGCTGATGCCACGGTCCACGATGAAGTCTGCCAATGCCGCAATGTCGGCTGTGGACGCTTCTGCCGTGGTGCTCATCCCCTGGACGCCCATCACTTCAAAGCCATAAGCCTGCCCGAAGTACTGGAACGCATCGTGTGCCGTAATGATGACGCGGCTTTCCTCTGGCACTTCGGCTGTCCGGTCTTGGATATATTGGTGAAGTTCTGCTAAGGCATCCCTGTGGGTTTGAAGGTTATCCTGGAAATAATCCGCTGAGGATGGGTCGATTTCGGATAACTGCTCCGCAAAGTGGTCGGCCACTAATTTCCATAAGGAAGCATCAAACCAGATGTGCGGGTCATAATGCTCTTCTTCCTCTTCCCCGGCTTCATCGTATTCCTCATAATCTTCTTCAAATAAACGAAGGTCAGCAGCAATTGCCTCCTCGGTACTGATGACATTCCGTCCTTGGCTTGCCATATTTTCAAAGATTTCCGCCATCCGTTCTTCCAGGTTCAGGCCATGGAAAACGATGATGTCGGCAGAATCCAAGCGGTTCAAATCGCCGGCGCTTGCCACATGGTAGTGGGGGTCAATCCCCGGCCCCATCAAATATTCAACTTCCACACGGGAGCCACCGATATTGGCAATCAAATCTGCTACAATGGTGGTGGTTGCGATGACTTGAAGGGGGCTGTCTGGAACTTCAGGTGTCCCTTCCTCTATCGTCGGCGCTTCTGTTGTTGGAGCTTCTTCCGTTGTTTCCTGGGCACATGCCCCTAAAAATGCCGCTAATGATAATGCCCCAAAAATTTTCGTAAACTTATTCATACTCTCATCCTATCCTTTCTTTTTCAGGCATGGGGTGGCCCCATATCCTTACCCCACTTCTACAAAGACTTCCTGTGCCGCTTTATAGCTGATGCTGATTTCTTTTTCCCCCTGTGAAAAAACAATGGGGCCCTCGTAATCGGAAACTTCAATAATTTCGATTTCTTCATTTAGGGTAAACCCAATCCGTTCCAGGTAATCCATGAGATTAACGTTTTCCGTAATCCGGCGGATAATCCCTGTGGCCCCTTTTCGGAGTTCAGCCAAACTGGCAAGTTTCCCTTCCAGTCCCATTTTATTTTTCTGGGGAATCTGGAAACCATGGGGACAGCTTTGGGGGTTGCCCAAAAAGTCATCCAGGCGGTCCATCAGGCGAGGGGTTGCCACGTGCTCCAAGAGATGGGCTTCCTCATGGGCTTCCCGCCAGGAATAACCCAGTTGCTGGACCAAGAATACTTCCCAAAGCCGGTGGTTCCTGATGACATTCAGGCAAGCCGTAAGCCCCGCCTCCGTCAACTGGCATCCTTTATATGGCTGGGTTTCAATCAGGCCTTCCGCCTTCATTTTCAGAAGCATTTCCGTCACCGACGAGGGGGAAACCCTAAGTTCCTCGGCAATCAGTTTATTAGGCACATTTTTGTTCTCCCCGCCAAATTCATAAATGACGCGAAGATATTCTTCTTTGTTAGAAGTCATAGGTAAGCCTCCTGTTGTTTTTTAGGTTTGCCTAACTTATTTTTATTGTACACCTAAGTAAGGTGGTTGTAAAGAGTTAATTTAATTTTCTTGCACTACCGCATTATAATTTTCCGCCATCTGAGCGGCTTTTATCCCCAAAAAAAGATTCCAATGCCCTGGAATCCTAGATTGATAGCATTTTCGCCAACTGGTTCGTTTGGCTTTGGGAAGGGCTGCTTCCTAAAATCTGCTGAATCCCATCGGCTTTTTGGAAATTTCCCTTGATTTGTTTCATGGCAGCTTCTAAAATTTCCCGATGGTCAAATGCTAATTGGGTAGGGGGGATATTTACAGAGCCCTCTTGCAAAAGAAGGCTGCCATCAGGATTAACTTGGACGGTGAGCCATTTAGCATCTTGGGCATCTCCCCCTGCTTGCAGGGCGATGCCTTCCATGGTAGGAAGGAATACCAAGTAAGCAATCGTTATAATCCAAGTACGGGGATCCCGGTTGGGGGTGCCAATTGTTTTGAATTGTTTCATGTGGCGGAGTTCAAGTTCCAGGCCGGTTTCTTCACTGGCTTCCCGGATAGCAGATTCATCAGGGCTTTCCTCTTTTTTGACAAAGCCCCCTGGAAAGGCGTACTGGTTAATGCAGGGATGGCTTTTTCTTTGAATAAAAAGAAGCTTTAACTGTCCATCCCAGCCAAAAATCAAGTTATCCACAGTGACTGATGGTTTTTCATAGGTCCCCAAATCCTGTTTGTGATACCATTCCAAAAATTCTTCTTCTGTTGCCGCCCGTTCATAATAGCGTTTTTCCTGATGGGCTGTTTCAAAAATCATGAAAGCCACTTCCTTTCAACTTTGCATTTAATCTATCATAACATTTTCCCATAATTTAGGAAAGCCTAACCTGCCTGATTCCATGATTTTTTCCTTTTTCCGACGAAATAAGCATGACATCGCTAAAGATTTTAGTGTATAATGGAATTAGTTAATTATGATTTATGGAACTAGGCTATTAGCATTCCATATATGGAAGCTAATCTAGCTTCGCAAACCACTCCAAAGAAACGGGCTGGTTCCATTTTTTATTAGAGGAGGTTTTCCTATGTACAGTAATATTTTGGTTGCCGTTGATAACAATCCCCAGTCTGAAAATATTTTTCACACTGCTGTTGAAACCGCCTTGGCATTCGGGTCAAAACTTACCATTTGCCACATCCGCCGAAACACCATTGTCTACAACTCCATCGACCCAACGGGGATGATGAGCCCCACCCAATTGTTCCTTCAAGACTTTTCTTATCCGATGGATGAAGAACTTGATACCATGAAAAAGAAGGCCCTACGCGCAGGTGTCAAAGACGTTGAAATCGTCCAGACATTCTCCTCTTCACCTGGCCTTGCCCTAACCGATATCATTGCCCCTGGTTATGAAGCTGACCTGATTATTTGCGGCAATAGCAACAAGTCCGGCTTAGACCATTTCCTTTTAGGAAGTGTCAGCAAAGCCATCGTCAAACATGCACAAGTCGATGTCAAACTGGTGCGTACCAAAAAAACACTGAATTGAAAAATCTCACAATTTGGCTAATTTTGCCAAACTGTGAGATCTTCATTTTGGAGGGAAAGCCTTCAGAAAACTTACTGTTTATCTCTTCTAGCCTGGGTCTGCGGTCGATTTTTTAGTTGGGTGACCGGTTTCTTCATTGGGACGAACCTGTTCGACTTCAATTTTTTTATCCTGTTCCTTTTCTTTGTACCTGAATGCGCCTGTGGTGTTAAAAATCAACTCTATGATTACCACGCAGATGACAAGCATGATGAGCCCCCAAAAGGTGGTGTGCATGGTGTACACAATGGCTGTCAACGAAAAGAGGGCTGTAATGGCATAAAGGACAAGGACGCTTTTAACATGGCCCAGGTTTTTGTTCAAAAGGAAATGGTGGACATGGTTTCGGTCCGGTTTGAAAGGGGATTCCCCACTCAACAGTCTTCTGACCAGGGCCCAGACAGTATCAAAAATTGGGACGGACAACATGATGATGGGAATGATGAAACTAACGAAGGCGGCATTTTTATAGCCCAATAAGGACAGGACCGATATGGAAAATCCTAAAAACATGGAGCCGGTATCCCCCATAAAGATTTTCGCCGGATAGAAATTATGGACTAAAAATCCAAGGGTCGATCCAAGCAGTAAAAAGCATAGCATCGCCACAAAAAAATCGCCTTGGTAAATGGATAAGACACCCATCGTGGTGAACGTAATGGCAGAAATCCCCGAGGAAAGCCCATCTAGCCCATCAATGAGGTTCATGGAGTTGGTGATGCCCACTATCCATAAAATCGTGACGACGCCACCAAACCAACCGAGATAAATCGATGGAAAAATAGGCCAATGGAAGTCGGTAATGAGGAAATTCCCGTAAAAGACCATGATAAGCGCCGCAGTCAGCTGAACTAAAAACTTAGCCTTTGCCGGCAAATCAAACATGTCATCAAGCATCCCTGCCCCAATGATGAGAACGGATGAAATCAGATAAGCATCAAAAAATGCAGTCTGCCCCTCGTACATGGACGTTTCCTTGATATCAAATACCATGTACCCCAGGATAAATGCTATAAAAATTGCCAGCCCACCCAAGCGGGGCATAATGCGCCCATGGATCTTCCGCTTGTTTGGCTTGTCAATCGCCCCCGTAAAATGGGAGAGCTTGACCATGTATGGCGTGGTAAAAACAGAAACCAAAAAACAAAAGCCAATGACTAGCAGGAATATCATGCACTCACTCCTTATTCATGCTTTTTATATAGACGCAAAGCCGCCAGTCAAATGACTTTGTACAGGCGGGCTAATCAATGCATTATACAGCTTTTTCCATACGCAACAGCTCATCTGCTACCTCAATGAATTCTTCAAGGAAAATTCCCTGCAATTCTTGGGATGACTCCCCGCTATTGAGGCTTGCTTCCAGCTCCTTGGCATAGGTCGCCAATTCTTCTGCACCTACTTGGGCTGCAAGGCCTTTTATAGTATGCACTTTTCTAACGGCTTCAACACAGTCGGAATGAATTAACTGTGGGAATTGATCCACGATGCCATAATATTCTTTCCTAAAGCTCCGGGCGATTTTCAGGTAGAGTGAGGCATTTCCGGCAATCCGTTCCAGAGAGCGTGCCACATCAAAGGTCGGAGCGATATCGATGAGCTTTTGGGCGTTGACTGGCTTAGGCGGCAAGGTATCGTTATTGATGACTTCAAATAGGGTCTGGGACAAATCCGTGTGGTCGATGGGCTTGGATAAATAAGCATCCCCACCTTGCCTCAAGGTGAAATCAAGGTCAAATGGGTTCCCAACACCGGTCAAAAGGACAATGCGGGTATCCGGCTTGATGCGTTTCACTTCCTTGAATACTTCCATCCCACTCATCCCCGGCATGATTACGTCCAGCAAAATGCAATCATAATCGTTGGCATGAGCAGCGAAGTAGTCAACCGCTTCTTTCGGGTCAACAAAAGCCGTAACACTGTAACCGTATCCATCTAAAAGCGCTGCGGTAATTTCCAGATTGGACTGTTCATCGTCAATGAGCAGGATACGCCCGGAATGGTGCAAAATCCCCTCATTATTATTATTATTATTATTATTATTATTATACTCGAATCCACGAATCAGCGGCAGATATAGGGTGAATGCTGAACCGGCTCCAACTGTGGAATCAATGGTTAAAGCTCCTTTGTGCTTTTGAATGGCTTCCAATACGAGGGGCAGTCCCATACCTGTCCCTTTGCCCAGCCCTTTCGTGGTGAAAAATGGGGTGAGGATTTTTTTCTTGACGGCGTCGTCCATCCCAGCCCCATTGTCGCGGACTTCGATGATGGCATAATTACCAGACATCAGCGGGGTATTAAGGACATTTCCTTCCAGGTTTTTCACAAATCCCTGTTTCAAGCTGATGGAAATTTCCCCTTGCCCAGTAATGGCATCCCTTGCATTCAGGCAAAGATTCATGAGGGCATTGTTGATAAGGGACGCTTCACCGATCACATTGAAATCCTTGTCCTCCATATTGAGTTTCAAGTCGATGCGTCGGTCAATGGTATGCTTTAGCATCTGATAGGTGTCTTTAAGGGTCTGGGCTATGTCCACGTTCCCATGCTCCTCAACTGCCTTATGGGAAAACGTCAGTAACTGGCGGGTCAAGGAAGTCGCATGGGCGACGGAGCGCTCAATCCCTTCCAGGTACTGAAGCATCTTAGCATCCAGCAATGAATTTTTCATAAGGGACACATAGCCTAAAATACCATTTAACTGATTGTTGAAATCGTGGCTTACCCCGCTGGTCAGCTGGCCGAGGGACTGAAGCTTATGGATTTGGCTGTCAACGGCTGAATTGCTGCCTTTGTTGCTGATATCCAAAACCATCCCGCGGACTTTTGGGTGCCCTGTGGAATCCACTAGGCGTTCCCCACAGACTAAATACTTATTCCATGGCCTGTCTTTATGGCGCACCAAAAGTTCCCGCATCAACTGGACTTTTTTGCCTTCTATGAAATTCATGACAATGGAGTCCAAGCTATCGTTTTCAAATAAGCTTCCGACTGCTGCTTTTTTCTGTGCAACTTCGCTTAACAACGACCTTATCTCTGGCGTTATCTTCCAGCAATCCTCTGTTATTTCATACTCAAAAAAACCAGTAGCTAAATGAAGCTGCTGCAAATACCATTCATATTTCCCCGCTTCCAAGTCGCCACTTCTATCCAATTCAAAGCTCTCAAGTTCTATTACTCGCATTTTTTACTCTCCATTTACCCCGTTGACCCGTGAAGTAAACCTAACTTTCTTCTAGTTTAAACGCCTTTTAAAAATACAAAACATTTCCCTGAAACGATTATAACTTGAATAGGGAGCGGATTCAAGAGAATAATTCGGTAAATTTTGTATAAATATGACGAAACTTGTCGGATGGAGATGTTTTCGGCCAGTTTGAGTTTTACTTATCAAAAAAAGGCCCCGATTATGGCAGGCCTTTCCGTTAAGCAACAAATTTATTGATAAATTCACCGATAGTTGAAAAGTAGTCATTTGGATTTTCTTCATGGGCAACACAATGCCCTAAGCCTGGAAATACTTTCAACTCTTTTTTGGGATGACGGATGTTTGAAAATAAGAATTTCGCCCCCACATAAGGGCAGGTTTCGTCCTCAGTCCCATGGATGATGAGCACTGGAACCGTTGTCTTTGAAACGGCCTCAAGTGGCAATACATCCCCAAACTTCACCCGGGCAAAGGTTCGTCCCGCCAAATTACCAGCCCATTTTAAATAGTTTTGCCAAATGCTAGGATACTTGCGCTGATTGAACGCCAGGTCCAATGTCCCCTCCATGGTATGGTACGGACCATCCAGGATGTAAAAATCCACTTTCTTCTGGGTTTCGTTCAATTCGGAATGCATGGCTGCGGTTGATGCCCCCATGGAAAACCCATGGACACCCACCCAGCCATGGGGGTAAAGGCGTTTGGCGACAGTGGCTACTTCTTCCATGTCAAAGCGCTCAAAATAACCAAAGGTATAATTGTCGCCCCCAGTATTGCCGGTTTGCCGCTGGTTATACATGAGGACATTGGTGCCCTCCTCTAAATATTTGTAGGCGACAGGTAGGAGGTCGTAATAATTGCTGGTAATCCCATGGACGATGACCATGACATTTTCGCTTGGGGTATTGGCTTTTAGGTGGAGGGTTTCGATGTGGTAACCGTTATGGGAATTTTCAATCATGAATTTTTGATGCTTGAATTCTGCCAATCGGTCCAATATCCCTTCTGTTTGGTAATGCCCCTCTAAGCCTTTTCGGCCATGCCTTGGTTTTTTACCGTAAGTCACACTGTACATTTTCCTGCCAAAAATAAAAGTCACGACCCAAAAAAGGGCATTCAGGACCAACCCGGCTTTGAGGGCTGCTTTTTTCTTATCCATATTTTTCACCCTTCCTCAACATATTGTCGGTCAACTGCGATAATAAATTCGTAATCTTTAAAGCATGACCGAAGATGGTCATGAAGCTGTGCCCGGATGGACTCTTCTGTAATGGACTTGGTCAGGTTATTGGCGTTCACATCCAGGTCAAAGGCAATGGTTTTCACGTCGGACGTCTTGAGGACCCTGAAGTCATGGACCGACACGAGGTGTTCCTTGTTTTGGGTGATGTACTTCACAACATGCTTATGGATTTCCTTGGCTTCGTCCGATAGCTTGGAAACCGGGTCCATGTGGATAACCAAGTGGACATCGAAGTCATGGGAAATTTCACGTTCCGCTAAATCGAGGATGTCATGGATTTCCAGCAAGTCATTGCAACCTGCAAATTCAACGTGCATGGTCAGCATGACCCGTCCGACGCCATAGTTATGGAAGTGGAGGTCATGGGCACCGATGACATAAGGATACGTCTTGATGCGTGCCATGATGCCATCAACGATTTCTTTGTTGGGGGCTTCCCCTAATAAGGGGCTGATGGTTTCTTGGATCAGTTTAAAGCCCATGCAAATGATGAACACGGCAACAATCAGCCCTGCCCAGCCATCAATGGAATAACTCAGGAAGGGGGCAATGGCAAAGGACAGCAAAACGGTCCCCGAAATCAGGACATCCCCCAGTGAATCCACACCGGCAGCTTTTAGGGGAGCCGAGTTGATTTTAGCCCCAATACCAACGTTGAACCTGCTTAACCACCATTTCGCAAAGACAGAAACAAATAGCAAAATAAACGAAACAAGATCAAAAGAAATGCTTTGTGGATGAAGAATCCGGGTAAAGGAATGCTGGCCTAGCTGAAAACCGACCATCATCACCAAAAAAGCAACGATGAGGGCAGCGATGTATTCAAAACGGCCGTGCCCATAGGGATGTTCCTTGTCCGCCGGCAACTGGGAAAGCTTGATGCCCACTACCGTTACCGCTGACGACAGCATGTCCGAAAGATTGTTGAAACCATCGGCAATAATGGCAACAGAGCCCACAGCCAGACCCACCGCCAGTTTCATGGAAAATAATGAGAAATTGACGATCATCCCTACCGTCCCCGCAAAATAAGTGTATTGTTTCCTGACGGTGTGGTCCGTGGTGTTTTCACTGTCTTTAATAAACTTTTTGATGATCCAGGTCATGTTTTCCCACCTTGTCCAGCTAGTGTGCCTGCATTTTGAAAACCCGCTCCGAAAAAATCGAAGCAGGGCTAAAAGTTATCTACTGTAATCATATCCTACTGTAATCATATCCTAATCCCCGTGGATTTACAACATTTTTTACAAGAGTTCCTATATTTGTGGAAAATTTGCAAGCCTTACTTTTTCCGCACCAGGCGCACTACGGATTCCACATGTGAGGTCTGAGGGAACATGTCCACTGGCTGAATGTAATCTATCCGGTATTTTTGGCTTAATTCCTTCAGGTTTTTCGCCAATGTCGATGGGTTGCAAGAAACATAAATGACTAATTGCGGCTGCACCCGTTTAAGCATTTCTATCAATGGCTTTTCAAGCCCGGTGCGCGGCGGGTCAACAATGACCACATCTGGCTTGAAGCCTTCATTGACCCACTTGGGAACGATGGCCTCGGCTTTCCCAACGGTATAGTTCACGTTTGACAAGCGGTTCAGCTTTGCATTTTTCCTGGCATCGTCAATGGCCTGCGGGATAATGTCCACGCCTCTGACTTCACCGGCTTTGTCTGCTAGCCACTGGCCAATGGTCCCCACGCCGCAATAAGCGTCCACAACTTTTTCCTTGCCGGTAAGGGATGCCGCATATTTGACCTGGTTGTAAAGTTTTACGGTCTGTTCAGGGTTCAACTGGAAAAAAGCCCGCGGGCTTAAATTGAACTTCAAGTGCCCTAGGCGGTCGGAAATGGTCTCGGTCCCAGCCACCCGGATGAGTTTCTCCCCTAAAATTTCGTGGCCGTCCCCGTCGTTGATGCTTAAATAAACTGATTTAACCTCAGGAACGTAATTCATCAGTTCCCCTGCTAATTGCTGCATCTGCTTGAAATCTTCACTTGCGAATACGAACACTACTTGGAGTTCACCGGATTTCAGGCCAGCCCTGGCAACGATGTGGCGGGCTGTCCCTTTTTTCGTTTTTGGTGCGTATGCGAAAATTTCATACTCGTCCAATAAATCCACGGCATGGTTGATCGCTTTGTTGATGGACTCATATTGGATCGGGCAATTATCGATTTGGATCAATTCCCTGGAATTCATGGCATAAAGCCCTACCATTACTCCGTCATCATCGTACCCAACAGGCATCTGGGCTTTGTTGCGGTAATGAAACGGGTTGTCCATTCCCATGGTCGGGCGGATTTCGAGCCCTTCAGCATCCAAGTTGGTGTAGCGCTCGATGGCCTGTGCAACCATGTCCCGTTTGACACGCAGTTGTTCTGGATACTGCATGTGTTGAAGCTGGCAACCACCGCAAACCCCAAAATGTTCGCATTCCGGCGCACGGCGCATTTTCGCACGTTTTTTTACCCGGACCAATTCAGCCTCAGAATAACCCCCCGCAACCCGGGTGCATTTCGCCACGACTTCTTCCCCTACTAACGTGCCGGGAATAAAGACAGCCTGCCGTTTGTAATAACCAATCCCTTCCCCATTGATGCCGATGCGCTTAATGGTCACTAAAAATTCCTGGTCTATTTTTAAAGGTGTTGCATGCATAGTTGGTACCTCCTAGGCAAGGCAGCCTTGCCGAAAATGAAAATCATCTCACCATCATACCATATTCCGACTTTTTTTGACAGGGGTATGTTGAAAGTTTCCAATCTATTATGGGTAAATTCCTCCGGCAATAAACGTATGGGCATCTGTAAAACGACCGCTTTGCCAAAGGTTGCAAAGCGGTCGTTTGTTTTCATTCAAAGGGCTCGGGCAGTTCCTGGCTCATCAAATACTGCATGGATTTGCAGGCATATCCTTTTTCCCTAATCGCTTTTAAAATATCATCCATGGCCTTCCCATTGTCGGAAGAGGTGGAATGAAGTAAAATGATGGCTCCGGGATGGATACGCCCCATCACCTGGTCAAGGGCATGGCGCTCCCCTTTTTGCTGGTCGGTTTTCCAGTCCACATACGCTAGCGACCACAGGATGGTGTAATATCCTTCTTCTTTGGCCCAATCAAGCATCTGCTGGTTGAAATGCCCTTCAGGCGGCCTTAAATAACGGACCATTTCAAGCCCAGTGATTTCCTTGTATTTCTCTTCCATCAGCCTGAGTTCCTGGTTGAATTTTTCCCTTGAAACCTTGGTCAGGTCCGGGTGGTGGTAAGTATGGTTCCCGACCAAATGGCCTTCGTCAACCATGCGTTTGACCAACTCGGGATGTGTTTCCATAAAATGCCCGGTTAAAAAAAACAGGGCTGGCGCGCCTTCATTTTTAAGAGCATCCAAAATGGCGGGCATGTTCCCGTTTTCAAACCCGGCGTCAAAAGTCAGGTAAACGACTTTTTCATCGGGGGAACCAATGTAATAAGCATCGTTTGCCCGGATAATTTCATCAAATTCCTGTCCCGGCCATGGCTGTTCTTCGTTGGCAGCCCGGGGAATTCCCCAACCGATGGTCTTGGCACTTGCCAGCATCTGGGGGCTTAGGCAGATGGCCACTGACAGTGCCAATGAAATTAGTTTTTGAAACCCATTCATTCTCGTCACCTCAAAGATTAAGTCTGGTTGTTCATTTTCTTTAATAATCTGCCAAAAAGCGGGGAAAATATACGTATTCGACAGATTCATTCCTATAAAGTTCCCCACTTAGGCTGGGCTAGCCTATAAAAATTCCAGTGATTTACCCAAGGCGGCCGCCAACCGGTAAAAATCCTGTATAATATTTTTTAGAAAGGAGGCTGCTTTATGGAAACCATTTTCAGCTTCAAGTTCATTAAGTCACTATGGGCGCAACTGGCCCAGCGCCAAATCAAGGTCCTCCCCGAAACCATCGCTTTCAACCTGGTTATGGCCATGGCTCCCCTGTTGGTGGTCATGGTCCAGATCTTCACCTATTTTTCCATTCAAAGCGACCTGATTCAAAGGCTTTTGGCCACTTACGTCCAAAACCAGGAAATCATTGATTTTTTACAGCCCCTGCTAGACCGGGCCGAACATCCTACGACAGGCTTGTTTGGCATCATCTTGACGTCCATCCCTTTCCTGTGGTCCATCTCAAAAGGGCTTTATGGGATTTCCTCCGCTGCCAACATCACTTACCGGGTGCCCCTTATGCGTTTTGCCATAATTGAGCGCATCGTTTCATTTTTCCTCGTATGCAGCCTTATCGTCATTATGATTGCCATGCTGGTGGTTACCATCTTTGGGCGCCAGATTTTAAGCATCCTCCTAAACTATCATCATTGGGATTTTCCTGATAACTGGGAATTCCTCTTTAATATGGCTGGGACGCTGGTTGCCTTTGTCAGCTATGTGTTTTTCTTTCAGTTGCTTTATTATTTAGCCCCCACCATGCGCATCCGTTTTACGCAAGCAATGCCGGGTGCCTTTGTGACGGCAACAGGCTGGACCTTGACTTCCTCCGTATTTTCCATTTATGTCAACCGAATTGCCAACTATTCCATTTATGGCTCCTTGGCAACCATCGTCATCCTTTTGTTTTGGCTTTACCTTTTAGGCTACACCATCACCCTCGGGCTTCAAGTCAACTACCTCTTGCTGAGGGACTACTATGGCGGTGTCCACTACCATCCGCGGCTGACCTTCGGTTCAAGGAAAATCACCCGTTGGACGGGTTATGTCCAGCGCAAGCCACTGGCCCTCGATAAAAAAAATTCTTAACTAACGTATTTTTTAAGCATCCAAATCATAAGATTAACCATATGCCATATTATGAGGTGAATCACGATGAAGAAGATGCTTTTACTATTGACGCTATTTTTAGCTGCCTGCGGCGCGCCCGCACAGAGCCAAGACATTACAGGCCCCCAGGCGCTGCAAACGATTCAAGTGGGGGAACTTGTCAATACTTTTGACCCAACCGATACGGAGCCTGCTGCGCCCGTAATGCCGGTTGCTATCAACGACGCTGCCATAGCATTTACCACACAGGACGAATTTGTGCAGTTTATGGCTGATGAACTCCATTCACTGGAAGGTACCCTTTTGATGTTGGATGCTAATTTAGGGGAAGCCCTGAGCTCCGATGCGCCTGCGCCACTTTTATCCCTTCGGGATTTTATGATCCAAGGGGCCCGGCAAGACCAAGCGGAGTTAGAAAACATCCCGCCTTATAATGAAGCGGTGGTTAACCTGCAAACTTACGTGGGGCGTGCTTTTCATTACAGTATGGAGCAAAAGGCAGCTGAATACGGGATTTTCAGTACAGATTCCTTGGAAGAACGCTCAAAACTCCTGGTTGCCAATGCTGAAAACGAGCAGAATGCGACCCGCTACATCACTTTGGCCAGGCAGGAGATTGTCAACCTGACGGGTATGGATACTTACCGTAAATAAATAGCAAAAAGCGTTCGCGACAATGACGAACGCTTTTTATGTGGAATTCTATGTGGACTCCAAGGGCGTATCAGGGGAGCGGTTGCTTTTTTTCCTATGAGTGTAGCGCTGGAATTCAGAAATCCCCCACACTGCCATCGGGATGCCTACTTGGAAAATGGGTATCAAATAGGTATTCATAAATGTGCTCAGTGGCGAATGGGTCAGCCCACCGGGGCCTAAGGTGAAAAACAGGATGGCGATGGCGATGTTAATGGCATGCCGGGAAATCCAAGGGATGAGGGTATGGGTCAGGGAAACGATGGCATGGTAGTAAAGGGAGCCTTTAAAAACTTGGCAGATGATGATGATAATAACCGCCAAAGGGTCCAGCCGCTCCAGCACTCCCCGAATCCCTGCCAACATCATGGTATTGTAAAAGGGGTATTTAATCGAAGATACCACTGTCTTGCCTAGGACTGCTACGTTGGTGATGGCAATCCCCGTCAACAAAAGGGTAGAAATCACGATGCCTAAGACGACCCGGTGGGGAATCATTTCCCGCTGCTTCCACTGGACGTTATGAAAATATAAAAACAACAAAAAGGTGTCTGTGTAGGGGAACATGGTGGTTTCAAGGACTTTTTGCCAAAATGCCGCCTGGGATTCCACGAAGACAGGCAATAAGTTGCTGATGCTGAATGCCCCCGTGAAGAACGAATTGCTGAAAAATGGGACGAGGCAGAGCAAAAAGACGATGAACATGATTTCTGAGGCGGTGGCCATGCTCCTTAATCCCTTGATGACAATGTACACCACAGCAACCAGTAAAACAAACATAATGAGGCGCATGGGCGCTCCCACCATCAACAGGTCTGAAGCCATTTCCGTCATGGTGTCCCCTACACCCTTGGTCCGCATGGTCAGGAAAATAATGTAAAGAAAACACAAAACCTTACTGCCCCAAAATCCGAGGCACCGTTCAAAAATCTGGGGGAATGTGCTGAAACCATGGAGCAAGGACAGCCGGTAATAAATCCCGAACATGAGGCATCCCGCAAAAGTGCCAATCAGATAGACGAGCCAAATATCCGAGCCCACATAAAGATTTGACTCCGCAAAAATCGTCCCCCCCACCATGACGAAAATCAGCAACTTCATCAGCTGCGACGCATTGATTTTGTCATTACCCAAGACGATCACCTCCTAATTGATGAGAATTGCTTCCCCTTTCTTTTTCTTTCGCATCTGCAACTTCGCTTCCGTTATGGCCCACATGGCCATAGGGATTGCCACTTCAAACACGGGCATGACCCGTAATGGGAAAATGACGTACATGAACGTCTGGTTTTCCGTGATGCCACCAGACCCTAAAAGGAAAAACGCCACACCCATGATAAGGGCCAACCGCTTACGGGAAATTTTTGGGAGCAAGACTGCCAGCATTAAATAGGCGCCATAAAAGTAGAGGACGCCTTTGAAGTAATGGCAAATGATGACGATGACCACCGCCAATGGGTCCAGCCTTTCCAATACCCCCCGTATCCCTGCCAGCATCATGGCATTGTAAAAGGGGTATTTCAAACTGGAAACCACGGTCCGTCCCAAAATGGCAAGGTTGGTGATGAAAATCCCGATAATTATCAAGGCTCCCAGCGCGATTCCCCATGCCACCCACTTCGGTATTTTTTTTCGTTCATTGGGATTGGAATGGAACAAAAAGATAACCAACAAAAATAGGCTGGTATAAGGCAAGGGCAAGGTGATGATGACCTTATGCCAAAAAACCTGTTGGGATTCGATGAACAAAGGGCGAAGGTTGTTGATGCCGAATGCCCCCTGGATGAACGAGGTGCTGAAAAAGGGGATGATGGCAATCAAGAAAATGATGAACATAATCTCAGCCGATTTGCCGATGGCACCGATGCCTTTGACCACCCCATAAGTGTAGGCGGCCAAGAAGATGAGCATGGTCAGGCGAAGGGGGGCATCCGTCATGAGCAGGTCGGATGCCATGGCGGTCATGGTGTCCCCTACTGTCTTAGTACGAAGAACGAAGAAGATAGCATAAAACAGGCAAAGGATTTTACCGCCCCATTTACCAAAGCAGCGTTCGAGGGCGACTGGGAAGGTGCAAAACCCCTGAAGGGAAATCATGCGAAAATGCATGGCGAAGAACAGTCCCCCGATAAGGGCGCCAATGAGGTGGACGAGCCAAATATCCGCACCGACATAATCGCCGGAATCTGCCACGATGGTGCTTCCGATAATCATGAAGACGGTGAGCTTCATCAACTGGCCGGCATTAAGGGAATCTGCTTTCATGGATTTTCCTCCTTTTAACGTGTCGTTAGGCTGCCTTCCTTGCGGGCGCTAAAGGCCCGCCATTCGCTGATGGCCCAGACGATGAGGGGCAGGCCGACTTGGAACCAGGGCATGATGTAAAATGGCAAAATGGATTTTAAGAAATTGTCGTAGTGGAGATTCAAGCCGGGCGGGGTTAGGAAAAAGACTATCCCCACGACCGCCAGCACCCAGTTAAACTTGATTTTTCGGCTAAGAGAGCGGATCATTTCGGCGCTGGTGTAGATGTAGAGGGTGCCTTTGTAATAGCCGCACATAATGATGATGACAATAGCCAAGGGATCCAGCCGTTCAAGCATCCCTTTGATGCCTGTTAGCATCATGGCATTGTAGAACGGGTATTTAAGGGCGTCCAAGGAATGCCTTCCCAAGACGGCGAGGGCTGTTAGGGAAATGACCAAAAGCAAGGCGGTGCCCGCCACAATCCCGAAAATAATCCGTCCGAAAACCTTTTTGCGGTCATGCTCGCCTACGTTGACCAATAACAGGCAAAATATCAGCAGCTCCGCATTGGGGGACATGGCGACGGAGAGGATGCCCCGCCACACCTGCACCCGCCCCCGGTAAGGAGCGGGTACAGGTTGCGGACGGTAAAGACATGGTTGGAAAATGCTGTCAGGAAAAAGGGGGACATGCAGATGAGGACGATGGGCAAAATGATTTCCGCCGATTTGCCGATGGCACCCAAGCCCTTATGTCAGCCGTAAAGGGAACCTACCAGCATGACGAATACAATCAAC
The DNA here is from genome assembly GCA_009787345.1 of Turicibacter sp. GTDB lineage: Bacteria > Bacillota_I > Bacilli_A > MOL361 > Turicibacteraceae > WRGF01. The sequence continues at coordinate 4,514 of WRGF01000193.1, read as the reverse complement.
TGGTCGGATGCCCCCTGCATGAGGAGGTCGCTGGTCATGACGGTCAGGAGTTCCCCAATCATCTGGATGCGAAAGAGAAAAAACAGAAGGTAGCCCCCGGTGATGGCCTTGCCCCAAAAAGTGCCGAAGCAATCCTGGAAAAATCCCAGTAAGGGGCCGGAAGCCGTGCAGCTTCACGTTCCGATAACAGATAGCAAAAAGCATAATTCCCAAAAAGCTCCCTACGCCGTAGACAATCCACAGGTCAGCCCCGTAATCGCCGATGTCCACGATAATGCTGCCGCCCACCAAAAATAGGATGACTAGGTATACGTACTGATTCAGTGCCAGCCTTTCCATCGGGGGGCCTCCTTGCTACCTTAAATTATGGTAATTCTTGATTTCCCCGGTTGAGTAGATGTCCACTTCCACGTTGATCTTGATGTCCAGGGTTGGGTAGATTTCTGACCAGTTTGCGCTAACTTTCTCCCATTCCTTGTAATCCGAAAAGTAGGCGGCGATGCCAATGTCTGAGATGTCGGATTTCAGTTCTTCCTGGGTTTTTTTGATGAAGGCACCGGTTTTGGTTTCGATGTCCTTGACGAATTTTTCTTCCAATTCCTTTAAATTGTGGGGGTTTTCCACGTTGATGGGGTAATTCCCCTCTAAGAGCTCGCCCCGCACCTTCAAGTCGATGGATGCCTTGCCTTCTTTTAGGAAGCATTGGGTGGTCGCTTTGGCATCTGTAATGAGCAAGGAGGCAAAATACTCGTCCCCGATGTCCACATGGCCCCAGTAACGTTTTTTGGAACCGAGCAACAGGTTGTAGGACTGGGCTTCCAAGGAGTTGATCTTCCCCACCATCTTATTGTCCCGAAACACTGCCAAATTCTCGATCTTAATGTCCATAGGCGGGGTAATTTCCTCTTTGTTTTGCTTGGTCGGACCCTCACTTCCCGGCGTGAATTTCGCTTCGCTATTGCTTAAGCCTTCCATGTTTTCGGCAGTATAGGCCCCCTCGGGGATTTCCCCGTTGTCCTCTTCCTGGCTAGGCCAGAGTTTGTATTCTTGTTCTTCCACGCTTTTTTGGTGCTCCTCATTTTTTTGGTCTTGTTCGGCATGGGGCAGGTGTTCTTCCTCTGCCCGGAGGGAAACCATGTTCAAGACGAGGTTGGTGCCATCGGTATGAAGCCTGTCCATCACTTCATAAAGGTTGAGGGAGGCAATCATCCCCGTCCGCTGCCGGTTGATGTTGGTGAGGGTGTCCAATTTCCCCATGGGGATAGTTTCCACTGCGGTCACCACATTCAGCACATCGCTGGCGGTGGTGTCTTCCGTAATCAAGACGGTGACATCCGGTCGGGTTTCCGGGTGGCGCATTAAAAAGTCGATGATGTCGTCGATGCCATCGTCCTTGACAATGTCCTCGTCGATGACCACCACTTTCAAATGGGAATAATAAAGGACCTGGGTCGCCAGATTGGCAAGGTCATTGGTGGCTTGGAGCAGGGTCTGCCCGCCAACGTGCATGGAATACACGGGCAGGATGTTGGGATTGGAACCTGTCACCCCGGCGGGATTGACGATTTGAAGGGTCACCAGGTAGCCGCCTTGGAATTTGTCGATGCCCATGCCCACCACAATCCCCATTTTCGCAAGCTCCACCGGCTCCATGCAGCCTGCCAACAGAAGCAGAGCCAGGGCAAAACTGAAAAACCGCTTTAATTTTTCAACCCTCATTGGTGTCGTCCTCCATTTTTGGTTGTAGGTTTTGCCTTACCCGGTTATGAGAATCGAAGGCGAAGGGGCGCTGTTTCATCCACCGAAGGGGAAGGCGCAGGATTTGGTCCACCTGGTCCATGAGGTTCATCGGCGCTAAGGAGGACATAAAGGGTTCCCCGAAAGTCGTCAGGGAGCAGAGATGGATAATGAGGACGATAAATCCTACGGTGATGCCATAAAAGCCCAGCCAGCCCCCGATAATCATAAAGACCAGGGTCAAAATCCGGGTTGCCTCGCTAATGCGGGTGTGGGCCAGGACATAGGTGGTCAGGGTGGTAATGGAACCGATGATGATGGCGGCATAAGAAACCAGGCCTGCTTCCACGAGGGATTGGCCAACAATCAGGGAGCCGACGATGGACATGGCGTTACCTAGGGCATTGGGCTTTCTCAAGGAGGCCTCCCTCATGATTTCGAAGAGGGCATAGACCAAGAACATTTCAAAAAAGGTAGAGAAAGGGTTGGATTCCCGCTGGTTCATCATAATAATAAGAAACGCTGTCGGTATCATCTCCTGGTGAAATGTAGAGACTGACACGTAAAAAGCGGGTGCCAAAATAACAATCAAAGCACAGATATAGCGCATCACCCGCTTCAGGCTGGCAAAGAGGGGATGGTTGTAATAATCGTCCATGGTGCTGAAAATCCCCGTAAAGAAAAAAGGAGTCAAGACGACAAAGGGGGAGCCGTCCACGAAAATCGCCACCTGCCCTGCCAACATGCCGGAAACCACCATGTCCGGCCGCTCCGTTTCGAAGAGGCGGGGGATGATGGTATGGTGTTGGTCCTCGATGTATTGCATGAGCTGTGCCGTGTTTTGGATGCCGTCCACGTCCAGTTCTTCCAGGCGTTGGTTGGCGATTTGCACGAATTTTTCGTTGGTAAGCCCTTCGATGTAGGCGACGAATACATCGGTTTTGGAGGAGCGCCCGATGATGTGGGTGTCAAAACGAAGCCTCGGGTCTTTCAGGCGGCGGCGCAGGGTGGCTGTATTGAAACGGATGGTTTCCACGAAGCAATCCTTTGGCCCCCGCAAGGAGCTTTCCACATCCGGTTCCCCGATGGAGCGGGTTTGCCAGCCTTTGCAATCGAACATCATAAAAGAGCAGACCCCGTCCACCAAGACGATGACATGGCCATTCAAAAGATTCCTATAAAGATCCTCCTTTAACTTGCTTGTCTTGGCGTCGATCATGCTGATGCGGCTATTGAAGATGGCATCGAAGGCATCCTGGTTTTTGACCAGGCTGTCCTCTTCCACCATGCTTAAATCCACAGCCATCACATGGATGATGTAATGCTGCGCCAAATCGCTGTTAATCAGCCCATCAATCCCCAAAACGGCAACCTTGACCCCGCCTGCCCCTTTCAGCTTCAGTTCACGGCACAGCAAATCATTGACATTACCCAGGGTCCGCTTGATTTCCTCCAGGTTGTCGTCCAATTTATAGTTGAGGGGCGTGCTGTTTTCCTTGATTGGGTGGTACTCATCCAGCGTTTCCTTGAAATCCTTGAAAATTCCCATTTGAAATCACAACCTTAATGGGCACCTCTCCTAACTCGCTTTGCTCGTATATGCGAGGATTTTTTCGTCCAGCCGAGGAAGTGAAAATGCAGTGAACTGGAGGTTCATGGCATTTTTGCTGACGAAGGATGGGCGGAAAAAGACCGCATATCCGAGTGAATTGGAGATAGCAGAGGTGCCCTGATGACATTACTTTTTTGTTAGTATCTGTATAATGGTTGGGGGATATACGGAGGAATGGGAGAAAAAAGATAGCATGGGAAAAGGATGTGCCGCAATATCTGGCCTTGGCCCGGGTTGCAACACATCCTTTAAAAGTATTAGGGGTACCCTTAGTCTAATTCGACAATGGACCCATCATCAGCTACGAACAATAGCTTTAAGATTGCATCCGTATCAGAGCCCGCCGCTAAGAGGGCATTGTCCTTGATAGCCACGTAAAACCCGCTGCGGGTGTATTCCCCATGTTCCAAGTAGTTGGGGCTAAAAAAACCAGGGTTTTCATCATAAAAGTAAGAAAAGTTCTCGCTTACGCCGAAGCGGTCCATGGCAATGGCCACCGCCGCAGGCCCGGTAAACTGAGGGGATGCCCCTACTTCTTCGGCAATCTGGACTTCTTCCAAAATCGTTATCATATCATTGATACGGGCTCTGGTCAATTCATCGTCGAATTCGCCTGTAATGGAAAATAGCAGGTTGTCCAAAGCCTGCCTTGCCGACTGGAGTTCTTGCATCCCCACTAGCATTTCGATGTAGGTCAGTTCTTCCTCGATGGGGAACTGTTGGGGTTCCAGGGAAAGTTCTTCCACCCCGACTTCTTCAAAAACTGATTCTTCCACTATATTGCTGCATCCTGCCATTAATAAAAACGCACTTGCCGCCAGCCATATCTTCATTTGCTATTCCTCCAATTAATTAACATTATCCGCTACGGTAATCATATCATACAGGCAAGTTAAAAATTTGCCATAAAATAGTGAGAAAATCTTCTAATTTCGGAAAGGGCGGGGTTATTTTGGCGAAACCGATCGAAAATCATCCTTTATCTCAGTTTTACAAATTCAATCAAATTTCGACAAATATAATCGAAAACCACTAAAATACGAATATAAGTTCACAAAATGTGTTTTTATAATAATAATAATAATAATAATAATAATAATAATAATAATAATAATAATAATAATAATATATGGAGAAAATTAACGTTTTTTCTCTTTCCTACCAC
>WRGF01000192.1 GCA_009787345.1 Turicibacter sp. | reverse complement strand
ATGGATGCCTTTACCGTAGCGATGACCTGTGGAATGGACGGGACCATCCGCACGCTGGGACAAAGGTTGAAAATTTCTTTGATTTTCGGGATCTTCCAGGGGCTGCTCTTTGGGGTTGGCCTCCTTTTATACCAGGTCTTAAGCGGGGAAGCGACCAAGTACAATTCGTTGGTGGCCGGGGGTATCTTGCTGATGCTTGGCGGGCATAGCATCATTGGCGGGTTGCGGCCATCAGAACTCAGTGGACGGCGTCATTTCAGCATTTGGCTCATGTTTGCCATGGGGCTGGCAACCAGCATCGATGCCCTTACGGCAGGGATTACATTCAGCCTCCTTTACAAAAACTCTCAATTGGCGATTCTCATCATCGGCGGAGGCGGCATCGCCCTGACATATGCTGGGACTACATTTGGGGCCCGGGTCGGCCATAAAATCGGCAAGAAGGGAAACATCATCGGGGGCCTGGTCATCATCGCCCTGGGAATCAAGACTATTTTCTTTTGAGTTGAGGGCACCTCTAATAACTCCAATTCATCCATCTTTGCGGTCTTTTTCCGCCATTCCTAATAGCCCACCAAAGGAGGATACCTTCCTACGGAAGGGCGGGGACCCTGCCAGCAAACATGCCATGAAGTTCCACTTCACCACATGTTCACTTCCTCGGACTGACGAAAAAATCCTCGCAAATCTGGACAAAGCGAGGTAATAGAGGTACCCTTGATGCAAAGCATTCCCGTCTTTATATGCGGATGTATAACTGTATGGATAGTTTTATTCTAAGGGGCATTTATTCCATCAGGAAGCGACACGGTCGCTTTTTTTCGTGGAAAAAACTGTGCGTTTTCTGTGAAAATGTGGTAGGCATCGTTATTCGAGGAAGGAAAAACCCATTTTTTCCCTTTTGGTATTGAGTTTGTTTCTTTCGGAGGTTATAATCACCTTAGCATGGACTTCATAAAACAGTCTTGCAGTACGTTACAGGTTTGTTGCGCTTTTTATTCAATCCAGTTCCACAAGCCACTTCAGGATGAAAAGTGACCTTCCATAAACTCGCTTCTGGGAAAAGCACCCAGCTTGATTTTATTCCAGGCACACCTTTCATCCTTCCGTGAACGGGCTTGTTGCACTTTTTATTAAGGGGGGAAACGTTTATGAAAGCTTGGGAAGGCTTTAAAGGGGAACTTTGGAGAGCCGCCATTGATGTGCGGGAATTCATTATAGAGAATGTCACGGAATATAAGGGGGATGAGTCCTTCCTAGAGGGGCCAACAGTTGCAACCAAAAAACTTTGGGAGCAAGTCATCGAGTTATCGGAGCAAGAAAGGTTGGCAGGGGGCGTATTGGATATGGATACCCACATCGTCTCCACCATAACCTCTCATGAGCCGGGTTATTTAAATAAATGCTATGAGAAGATCGTGGGGCTTCAAACAGACAAGCCTTTCAAACGGGCACTGCAACCCTTTGGGGGAATCCGCATGTCAGAAAATGCAGCAAATTCCTATGGGTATCAAGTAGATCCTCAAGTGAAGAAGATTTTTACTGAGTACCGTAAGACGCACAATCAGGGCGTATTCGATGCGTATACTCCGGAGATGCGGGCCGTCCGCAAATCTGGTGTCATCACCGGGCTTCCCGATGCCTATGGCAGGGGACGCATTATCGGGGATTACCGGCGGGTAGCTCTTTATGGTATCGACCGGCTCAAACAGGAAAAAATGAGGGACCTGAATGGGACATCCAAACAGATGACGGAAGAAAACATCCGCCTGCGGGAAGAAATCAACGAGCAGTACCGGGCTCTTGAAGAGCTGAAACAAATGGCTGCTTCTTATGGCTTTGATATTTCAGTACCGGCCCAAACTGCCCAGGAGGCCATCCAGTGGCTATACTTTGGGTACCTGGGTGCCGTCAAAGAACAAAACGGTGCCGCTATGTCCCTTGGCCGGACTTCCACCTTCTTAGACATTTATATAGAAAGAGATCTTAGGAAGGGGCTGATAACGGAAGCTGAGGCCCAAGAACTGATGGATCATTTCGTCATGAAACTCCGATTGGTCCGCTTTGCCCGCACGCCGGATTATAACGAATTGTTTTCCGGGGATCCCACTTGGGTGACGGAATCCATTGGGGGCGTAAGCACTGTGGGACGCAGTTTGGTCACGAAAAATTCATTTAGGATGCTCCATACATTGGACAACCTTGGTCCCGCCCCGGAGCCTAATCTGACCGTCTTGTGGTCCACGTCCATGCCGGCCCATTTCAAGTCCTATTGTGCGAAAATGTCCATCAAGACATCGGCAATCCAATACGAGAACGACGACATCATGCGCCCTCTTTATGGCGATGACTATGGGATAGCCTGTTGCGTTTCCCCCATGAAAATCGGTAAGCAAGTCCAGTTTTTCGGGGCCCGTGCCAACTTGGCGAAGGCGTTGCTGTATGCCATTAACGGCGGGATTGACGAGAAATTGAAGGTTCAGGTGGCTCCATTGTTTAGACCGGTAAGCCTGAACGTCTTGAACATCGACGAGGTTATGGAAACTTACGACCAGGTTTTGGACTGGCTGGCGGAGCTATATGTGAACACATTGAACGTTATCCACTACATGCACGACAAATACAGTTATGAGCGCTTGGAGATGGCTCTGCACGACACAGATGCCCAGCGGTTTTCAGCGACAGGGATTGCCGGCTTATCGGTAGTGGCTGATTCCCTTTCTGCGATAAAATATGCTAAGGTCACGCCCATAAGGGATGAAACTGGCATCGTCGTCGACTTTTTGGTTGAAGGGGATTATCCGAAGTTTGGCAATAATGATGACCGTGTGGATGCCCTCGCTGTCGAGGTCATGAGCCGTTTTATGGCCAAAATACGGGCCAACACGCCCTACAGGGCAAGGATACAAACCCAGTCCATCCTGACCATTACGTCCAACGTGGTTTATGGGAAAAAGACGGGGGCAACCCCTGATGGGCGAAAAGCAGGGGAGCCGTTTGCGCCAGGTGCCAATCCCATGCATGGCCGTGACACCACAGGAGCCATCGCTTCCATGGCGTCCGTCGCCAAGCTGCCTTTTGAGGCAGCACAGGACGGCATTTCCAACACCTTCTCCCTGGTCCCCAAAGCACTTGGACGCGCAGAGGAGGACCGTATCCGTAATCTAAGCGCTATCTTGGATGCCTACACCATCAAAAAAGGGCATCATTTGAACATCAATGTCTTTAACCGGGATACGTTGATGGACGCCATGGAGCATCCTGAAAAATACCCGCAGCTGACCATCCGGGTTTCCGGCTATGCGGTGAATTTCATCAAACTCACCCGTGAACAGCAGTTGGATGTCATCAATCGGACGATGCATGAGAGCATGTAAGCGACCGATTATAAATTTCGACAGATGAGGCATTATGCTTGACATTTCCAAAAAATTTATTCGAAAAGAGCACCTATTCCGTCGAAGTTTGAGAATAATTACACAAAACCTCTTGCAATTTTCACAAAGTGGGTTTATAATAAGTTCGTACAAGAAATTGATTATAACGTTATCTCGAAAATATGAATGTATAAATGGAGGGCTTAAATATGGAAGCATGGAATGGATTCAAAGGCACTACATGGCAAGAGAAAATCGATGTCCGGGACTTTATCCAAGAGAACATCACGGTTTACGAAGGGGACGATTCCTTCTTGACGGGACCAACTGAAGCGACGAACCAGTTGTGGAACCAAGTTATGGAATTGACGAAGGCCGAGCGTGAAAATGGCGGTGTTTTGGATATGGACACGAAAACCGTATCTACTATCGTTTCCCACGACGCAGGTTACTTGAATAAAGAATTAGAGACCATCGTTGGTTTCCAGACTGACAAACCTTTCAAACGTTCATTGCAGCCATTTGGTGGGATCCGCATGGCGGAAGCTGCTGCTAAATCTTACGGATTTGAAGTGGATCCTGAAGTTTCCCATATCTTTACCGACTACCGCAAGACCCACAACCAAGGGGTATTCGATGCTTACACGGCTGAAATGCGTGCAGCCCGTAAATCAGGGGTTATTACAGGGCTTCCAGATGCTTACGGACGCGGGCGCATCATCGGTGACTACCGCCGTGTGGCACTTTACGGGATCGACCGCTTAATGGCGGAAAAATTAAAAGACCATAATGGGACTTCCCATACGATGACGGAAGAAAACATCCGCCTTCGCGAAGAAATCAGCGAGCAGTACCGTGCGTTAAATGAACTTAAGAAAATGGCAGCGGCTTACGGATGCGATATTTCCAAGCCAGCGACAACTGCTAAAGAAGCCATCCAGTGGTTATACTTCGGTTACTTAGCGGCTATCAAAGAGCAAAATGGGGCAGCCATGTCACTTGGCCGTACTTCTACATTCCTAGATATTTACATTGAGCGCGACCTTCAAAACGGTGTCATCACTGAGCAGGAAGCCCAGGAAATGATGGACCACTTCGTTATGAAGCTTCGCCTGGTTAAATTTGCCCGTACACCGGATTACAACGAGTTATTCTCAGGTGACCCGACTTGGGTAACTGAGTCCATCGGTGGTGTTGGGACAGACGGACGCCCTCTAGTCACAAAAAGCTCATTCCGTGTCCTGCACACGCTAGATAACTTAGGGCCAGCCCCAGAGCCGAACTTAACCGTTCTTTGGTCCACTAAGCTTCCGCAGGCATTCAAAGAATACTGTGCGAAAATGTCCATTAAAACATCCGCCATTCAGTACGAAAACGACGACATCATGCGTCCAATCTACGGTGATGACTATGCCATCGCTTGCTGTGTATCCCCAATGAAAGTCGGGAAGCAAGTCCAGTTCTTCGGTGCCCGTGCCAACTTAGGTAAAGCTTTGCTTTATGCTATCAATGGTGGGGTAGATGAGAAATCCAAAGCACAGGTTGGCCCTCACTGGCGCCCAATCACTGACGAAGTCCTTGACTTCAATAAAGTCATGGAGCGTTTCGAGGAAGTTATGGAATGGTTGGCAGAGCTTTATGTCAATACTCTAAACGTTATCCATTACATGCATGACCGTTACAGCTATGAGCGCATTGAAATGGCGCTTCACGATTCTGATGCAGAGCGTATTTCCGCAACAGGTATCGCTGGCCTTTCCGTAGTCGCTGACTCATTATCTGCAATCAAACATGCTAAAGTCAAGCCAATCCGCGACGAGAACGGCATCGTTGTTGACTTTGAAGTTGAAGGGGACTTCCCTAAATACGGAAACAACGACGACCGTGTGGATGAATTAGCGGTTGATGTAACAAATAAATTCATGACTGCTATCCGCCGCCACAAGCCTTACCGTGCACAAATGCAGACCCAGTCTATCCTGACCATCACTTCCAACGTGGTTTATGGTAAGAAAACAGGGGCAACCCCTTGTGGACGTAAAGCCGGTGAGCCATTTGCACCAGGGGCTAACCCAATGCACGGGCGTGACTCTAACGGGGCGATTGCCTCTATGGCATCTGTTGCCAAATTGCCATTCGAAGCTTCACAAGATGGTATCTCCAACACCTTCTCCCTAGTGCCTAAAGCATTGGGACGCACAGAAGAGGACCGTGTCCGTAACTTAGCGGCTATCCTTGACGCTTATGTCATGAAAAAAGGCCATCACTTGAACATCAACGTGTTCAACCGCGATACGTTGCTTGACGCAATGGAATCCCCAGAAAAATATCCACAGCTGACCATCCGTGTTTCTGGATACGCTGTAAACTTCATCAAACTAACTCGCGAACAGCAATTGGACGTTATTAACCGTACGATGCACGCAGCGATGTAATATAGCAACTCATTTTCAAGCAAGCCAGGTATTCTTGTAGCACCCCGTCCCTTGTGGGCGGGCCCAAAAAAAAATCAAGGGGTATCGTATGAGTGAACTTAGGAGCTTTATCCATTCGGTTGAGAGTTTCGGGAGCGTTGATGGGCCTGGAATCCGTTTTATTTTGTTTACCCAAGGTTGCGGCCTGCGTTGCCAATACTGCCATAATCCGGATTCCTGGAGGATGAAAGACGGTAAGGACATGCCCGTTTCTGAAGTCATGGACCATTTGCTGAAGTACAAGGAGTTCTTTGAAACTTCCGGGGGCGGGATCACTGTCAGCGGAGGAGAGCCCCTTTTGCAAATGCCATACGTTACTGAGCTTTTCAAGCAATGCAAAGCCCATGGCATTCATACCAATATTGATACCTCTGGCGATATTCGGATTACCACTGATTCCCGCAAAGAGCAGCTTCGCGAACTATTGAAATATACAGACATGGTCATGCTGGATATTAAAATGATGGACGCTGAAAAGCATAAGTTCCTGACTGGCAAAACCAACGAGCACATTTTGGATTTGGGTCGCTTTATCTCCGATAATGGAACCAAGATGTGGATTCGCAGGGTACTTGTACCGGGATTGACCGATGATGAGGGGGATTTGAAAGCGACTGCTGACTATATCCGTACTTTGAAAAGTGTTGAAAAGGTGGAAGTGCTGCCCTACCACTCCATGGGGGCTTATAAGTGGGAACAGATGGGTTACGAGTACGAGCTAAAAGATGTGGAAACACCAGATGAGGCCAGCGTTGACAAAGCAGAATCCATTTTGCAGACGGCGCTAGCGTAGGAAAACGCCAAAAAAGGACAGTGATTTTCTGTCCTTTTTTGGCGTTTTCCTTATTTGCTGAAAAGCCTTCTTAGTTGGGGCAGGTTTTGAAGCAGGTGGATGATGGCAAGAATTCCGGCAAGTCGTCCAGTAAACGGATGGATATAATCTTCCATGACATCCAAAAAGCCGTTTTCTGACAGCATGGACAAGAATGCGTTGGCTTCGATTCGGTCTACGTTCATGAGGTAGGAAATCCCGGCGAACACGGACGAGATAGCAACGACCAGCCAAACCACCAACATCAAGAGGATGACCAAATATTTTAGGCGTAATACTGTGCTCACCCCTTGATTTGAAATGGCCTTGCTGGTACGGGTAATCCATTTCCAGTTCAGGCAAACATGGACGGCAATCACTAAAATCAGGGAAATCCCCATAAAGACATGCCCATGGGTATGGACATCGGGTGTCACAATAATAACCCCCACTAATAAAGCGACCATTAGCAGGTCTACGATTCTTTTCAATGCTTTCATAATAAACACTCTCCCTTTTTAGGTTAACCTAACTTATTTTTATTGTATACCGAATTAATGGGGTTGTAAAGGGGAATGTGAAAATTTAATGGCAGTTCCAATGAACGAAGTGGGGTAGCATTTGTCCAAAGATAGGTTGTCATTTTTGGTTGTATACGCTATACTAAGAGAAAAAAGGAGGGACGAATCCATGTTTTTCATTCAGTTGGCATTACTCATAGCCGTTATACGCATACTCTGGCGGGAAAAATTCCATTTTTGGGAATATGGGCTATTGGTCACGACGGGTGCTATTTCCGCTTATTTTTTATTTGGCTTCATCGGCATTTTTGCCTTCGTTCCCCTGGCATTTTTATACATGTGCTTTCTTTACTTGAAAGGTTCTGTTTTTTCCACCGCGATATTAGTGCCGCTTCAATCCGTCGTCATTTTATTATTGGGACATTTTGTGACGGAAGCAATCCTCGCGCACATTTTCGGGGCAGTGGTCTGGGATACCATGAGCCTCGGGGTTTTCCTTCATGGTTTTTTAGCCTTATGGCTGGCACATTTCAGCCAATGGCTCTTCCTCCATTACCAGAACGAACCTCTCTTCGATACGCCATTTACGGTGCTCTATCCCCTATTTTTACTGGTGGTCTTTTCCGTTTTCATGCTCAACATCCTCGCCGGTCACCAATTAGGGGGCGCCAATCCGCTGTTTTCCATCTTCTTTTTATTTTTTGTGGGAATTGCTGCTACTGTCCTTTTTTTGATTAATCGCTTCGGGAAACTCTTGCGAAAAGAGGGGGACGTCGAACGGACCCGTTTACTGTACGAGCAGAAGCTTGACTATGGGGACAACCTGAAATCCCATGCCATCAGTACCCTTGAAGCTTATGAGGAAATGCGTCAGTTTCGCCATGATTATAAAAACCTGCTCCTTAGTATGTCGGGCTTTATCCACAAAGAGGATTTGGTTGGGTTAAAAGACTGGTACTTGGAAAACATCGAGCCTATGGGACGGGAATTAGTTGCCCATCCGGAGCAATTTCAAGCCCTGAACCAGATTCAAGTTGATGTGGTGCGGGGACTTCTAATATCAAAATTGTCCCATGCCCAAAAATCAGGGTTGAAAACCCAGTTTGAAGCAACGGTTGCTATTCAAGAATTTCCCATGGATTTGGTGGATTTATGCCGGGGTCTGGGAATTTTATTGGACAATGCCATCGAAGCCAGCAACCATTCCCTTAATGTTGCTTTTATTCGCATGGAGCACTCCCTATTGATGGTGGTCCAAAATTCTTATTCGGGGGAGTTGCCCACCACCGAAGAAATGTACCAAAAAGGCTTCTCAACTAAGGGCGAGAACCGGGGGCTGGGTCTAGCCAAACTGATGGAAATCGTGGAAGCAACCCCGAACCTTCGGGCTTATCACGAAATTGGCGAAGGTTATTTTACCCAACATTTAGAATTGATGGGGAGTGGAAACCATGCTTGAAATTTTTATTTGTGAAGATGACCCCACGCAACGAAAAAACTTGACCCAAGTAGTGGAGAATTTCATTATCGGACAGGGCCTGGACATGAAAGTGGCATTATCCACAGAAAACCCTGACCAGGTGTTGATGGCAGTCAAGGAAAATCCCATGCCCCGCTTCTATTTTTTGGATGTGGAACTGGGAAGGGAATGCACGGGCATCGACTTGGCTGTGAAAGTCCGGGAATATGACCCGACAGGCTTCATCGTGTTCGTGACCACCCATGACCAATACACCCCACTCACCTTCAAGTACCGGGTGTCCGCTTTGGACTATATTCCTAAAGGCAATTTCAGCGAACTGGCGGAAAGAGCCCGTGAATGCCTGATGGATGCCTATAACCGCCATCAACAGGGCTCACCCCAGAAAAAATTCCTTCGGGTGACGGATAAAGACCAAGAATATGTGGTGGATTACGATGATGTGATGTTTTTTGGCTATGATTTAACTGAACGAAAAATCACCCTCCATTCCAATCAGCGTAGGGAAAAAGCAATCCATTTCAGCGGGAATTTAAAGGATTTGGAAGGGCTTGACCCGCGTTTTTACCGGATTCATAAGTCTTTTGTGGTAAACGTGGATAGGATACAGCGGGTGGACCGAACGACTAATGTGGTGTATATGGAAAACGGTTTAAAATGCAATGTTTCCCTGCGGAAAGTGAAGGCTTTGTTGGCATACATGGCAGACCGGTAACGATTATGTACGGAAACGCTGCGCTTATGCTAAAAACCATCTTTTGGCTTTAAAATGGTTTATACTTGAAGTAGGAGGTGAGCCATGATGAGAAAAATAGTAACGAAACGGGTTATTTTGCTGATGGTCGTAGGGATTTTATTAATGGGCGGTGGCTTCGCCTGGTTCCATACTTACCAACAGTCCCGCTGGAATTTCGTGTCGGTAGAGCGGTCGGAAGGGGAGCGGTGGATGGACGACCTGAACGGCAGCCAGTCCCAGTTTTTTGAAATGCGGATGAGCAGCATCGAAGTTTGGGGGCGGCATTATCAAAATGGGGAATTAGCTGATGAATTTATGTGGTTTTCCTTTGGCGGTGATGAATTTGAGCGGGTAGTGCAACCACTGGTTATCAGTGCGTTCCCTAGCCAACCGGGTTATATGAACTTTGGGCTGGCAAGTGGCGGTTCCTCTACGAACCCGACACCAGTCCATATCCCCATTTCCAACGTCAATGGCATTTTCACCAACACCCAGCCCCTTCGGATGAACTTTGAAATCGGTGATGAGCAGGTCATTTACTTTTATGGAACCCAGCGGGGGAGCCAGTTGAACGCAGAGCCGACAACGCTTTTAGCACTTGAAGGCTTCAAGGAGGAGATGGAAATCCTAGCGGGTTACGAGGATATTTTCATCGTTACCCTTCGGCAGATTAATTGGTAAGGGGGACAGCAAATGGACAAGAAACTTAAGAAATTACTCACGGTGTTAATGCTTTTTACCCTGGCATTGGTTGGAATGGCAACTTATGAAAACTGGAGCGGTTCATGGACCATGCGGACGGTCCGCTTATCCGATGGGCAAGGTCAAATCTTGTTGGCAAGCAGCCGGGGCGGGCATGTGTATGAACTAAGACCGGGTTGGTATGAAATCAATGTCTACCGCTACCATTTCGGAGAATTGGCAGACACCGCTACCGTCAACTTGGATTTAAGGGGGAATACCGGTCCCGAAACCTTCATCAATCGAATGACTAACCAATGGTCAGAAGATGAAGAAAGTTGGACGAATTACCTAAGTATGCGTTTAGCTGGAAGCGATTTGGAATTGATGTCTTTTGAAGACCATTCAGATAGCGTCGGGTGGGCACCGATGATTGAAAGGGTTCGCTTGGAGCCAGGGGTGGAAACCACTTTCCAATTTAATAGCTTCAGCAGTCGCCACTACACAGCAACGGACGGTCACATCCGAAATACGAGAGAGTGGACCGAATTTCTCGATTTTTTGGAAAGTTACGAACATGCCGTTATTTTTACCATTACTGCCAGATAAAAAAGCAACGGTTCCATCAGGGAATCGTTGCTTTTCAGTATTATACAGCCATAAACTTCTCAATCACATGCAAAATCCCATTCTCATCATTGCTTTTGGTAATGTAATTGGCACGTTCCTTTACCTCGGCGACGGCATTGGCCATGGCTACACCCAGCCCGGCAAACTCAATCATCGGCAAATCGTTATAGCCATCCCCGCAGGCAATCATTTCGGACTTATCAATCCCAAGATGGTCGCAAAGTTTTTGCAAAGAATATGCCTTGTTGATATTTTGGGGCATGATTTCTAGGAAAAATGGCATGGAACGCATGACACTTAGGCGCTCCCCCAACCGTTCCTGGAATTTCTTCTCCACACCCTCTAAGTAATCAGGCTCGCCCGTACACAGGCATTTCACTGTGTTAAAAGTGACAGCGGTTTTGAAATCTTCCACTTTTTTGATGGGCATATCGTTTATGAAAGACTCTTTTTGAATCCACTGGTCATCATCCACAGTCACGATGTGCTCCTCTTCATAAGCCATGATGTTGATGTTCATCTCTTTTGCCAAATCGTAAAGCTCATGTGCAATTTCCGGTGTTAGGGAATCATCATAAATCCGGTCCCCGCTTTGGGCGCAAATAATCCGCCCCCCATTATAAGATAAAGTGAAGCCGCCAAACTCATCCAAGCGAAGCTCTTTCGCAGCTTTGACCATCCCAAAAGTCGGGCGCCCCGAAGCCAAGACGACCTTGATTCCCCGCTCCTGCGCCCGGATCAAAGCCTTCTTCGTTTCCGGCAAAATCTGATTTTTCGACGACATCAACGTGCCATCCAAGTCTAAAACGATAATTTTATACATAAGTCACTCTCCAATTTTTTTGTTTAGACATGCTCTTTAATCTTATCCTTCAACTGCGCCAGTTCATCCTGAGAATACTTGCCATAATTGTTCGGAAACGCAAACAGCTTGAAATCATCATCTTCGCTATAGCGTGGGATTAGGTGGATGTGATGGTGAAAGACCTCTTGCCCGGCAATAGAGCGGTTGTTGTTTTCGATGTTCATGCCTTCCGCCCCGAAAGCATTCTTTAAGGCATTGGCAATCTGGGGAACTACTTTAAAAATACCGGCGGCGGTTTCAGCATCCATTTCAAAAATATCGGTGATATGCTTTTTAGGAATAACCAAAGTATGACCTTTTGTCGCTTGGGCGATGTCGAGAAATGCCAGTACGTCCTCGTTTTCATAGACGATGTGACCGGGAATCTCCCTCGCGTTGATTTTACAGAAAATACAGGAATCCATGCCAAAACCTCCTCAATTATTTGTATCTTCCTCTATTTTATCATGTTTTCGGAGTGTTGGAAATGTTATAATATACCAAAAGGGAGGATTTCCCGGAAAGGAGCAATACGCAAATGAACTTAAATACTGAATGGAAAACCTTCCTCCAAGACGAATTCCAAAAACCATACTTTCAAGACCTCACCCGCTTCCTAGACACCCAATATCAGAATACCACCGTATATCCCCCAAAAGAAGAAATTTTCACCGCCTTCAACCTCACTTCCCTTGCGGATGTCAAGGTAGTCATTTTAGGGCAAGACCCATACCACGGTCCTAAGCAAGCCAAAGGATTGGCTTTTTCTGTAAATGATGGGGTAAGGATACCGCCATCGTTGCGAAATATCTACAAAGAACTGGTGGCAGACATAGGAAGCCCTCAGCCCCAAGGGACAGATTTATCCCCATGGGCGAAGCAAGGGGTGCTTTTGCTCAACACCACCCTCACCGTAGAAGCCGGAAAACCCATGTCCCATGCCAAAAAAGGCTGGGAAGAGTTCACCGACCATATTTTGCAGCTTATTAACGAAAAAAAAGACCCGGTTGTCTTTATCTTATGGGGCAAACACGCCCAGTCCAAGAAAAAACTCATCGATAGCTCCAAGCACTTGGTCATCGGATCGGTCCACCCATCGCCGCTGTCCGCCAGCCGGGGATTTTTCGGGAGCAAACCGTTCTCCAAAGCCAACGAATTTTTAAAAGCCAACGGTCGCCAACCGATTGACTGGTCTTTATCCTAAATTGAAAATCCCACCCCCAAAGCGGTTTGTGACTGCTTTGGGAGTGGGATTTATCTTTGCTACTGCCCGACTTTGGCTTCCAAGTGTTGGATGAAAGCATTTTGTTTGGCTGCTTTGTAGTTGTATAGCGGCATGATTTCCGGGTTGTTTTGCAAGAAATCGGAAGTCGCTACATTCAAGCGGTTGGTTCCAGGGTAGTAGTAGTTGATTTCTTCTGGGAATTCCGCATAATCGAAGTAAATCATGAGCAAGACGAAGCGGTGCCCGGTCTTAGGATCGGAAATGACAATGTGGTCGCGCCCAACCGCTTCCAAAATACCAGTAAACACCTTAGTTTCCCCAGTTTGGGTTCCGGAGTTGAACGTAAAATGCAGCTTGCAAAGCTTGCCGGCATTTTGGTTCAGGATATTGTCCACATAGTTACCAGAGTTGCGGTTGCTGGCCTGATTCAAGAAATCGTTGACCGCAGCGTCCGTTGCGGCAGCTTGGGCGGCAGTAGCGGCAGCTTGTGCGGCAGAGGTGAATTGCGGGGCAGTCGCCGCTGCTCCAGGCACGGGTTGTGCAGGTGGGGCATATCCCGGATAAGGTTGCGTAGCCACCAAGTTTGTTACCGGGTTTGTTGCTGGATAAGGATACCCTGGTGCTTGGTAGCGGTAGTCACCTTGGGGCTGCACCGGTGGGTTTGGATAAAAATTACTCATGGATTTCTCTCCTTTCGATACTGTTGCGGATTAGGTTGCTTATGCGGTTTCATGCTGGCGGGATTCAAAGGGCGAATCCGTGCTTTTTCTGTCTATTGCTGGGAATGTAAGCTTACAAGTTGCAATTTTCGGAACCTGCTGGGATGAAGAAGCAATGTTCCCCGTAACGTCCTGAATTCCAGTTGCCCCACCATTGGGCAGGACAGGTTGACGTGTAGGGATTGTAAAACCAGAGGGCATAAGTACCGGGTTCAAAGCGTTCCCCTTCAATGAGCCGGTCCACAAGCTTAAGCTCGTTGGGGCGGGCGGCCTGATAGAAGTAGGAATAAGAGATTGCCTCAAATCCCCCTGGGCTTTGGTAGACCATGTCCTCAATGTCGTACAGGCTTTTGAAGTCGCTGCAATCCGATACGACCCGGTTGATTCCGACCATGCCTACAAGCAACATGCCAATGTCCCCGTCAGATTCCGCTTCGGCCCGCATAAGCCGAGCGAGAAGGTCTCTCTCATAAGGCGTCGTTCTTAAACGTGCCATGATATCACCTCGCTTTTCTTTTAAATTTTATGCGGCAAAAAAAGAAAAATGACTACGAAATGAAAATTAAAAGGCATATACCTTTTAATTTTCCCGAAAACAGGGTAAAATAGTAAGAGAGATTAAAGGAGATGCCCAACGTTTCATGGGCAGCCCTGAAAAAGGTGGAAAAAACATGGATATTATGACTAGCTTAAAAAATAAGATTCACGGAAAAGGGATTGGCATCGTATTCCCTGAAGGGAATGAACCCCGCGTGGTTCAGGCAGCAAGCCTTCTTGCCCGTGAAAATATGCTTCACCCAATCGTCATCGGGAATCCGGAAGAAGTAAAAGCCGCCGCTGGGGAGTGGTCCCTTGACGGAGTGGAAATCATCGACCCGTCCAACTACGATAAGCTGGAAGAAATGGTCCAAGAGCTTGTCAAAGTCCGTAAAGGAAAAGCAACGGAAGAACAAGCCCGTGAAATGGTCAAAAACGTCAACTACTTCGGGACCATGCTGGTTCACATGAACCTTGCAGCCGGATTGGTGTCTGGTGCTATCCACTCGACAGGAGATACGATCCGCCCAGCCCTTCAAATCATTAAAACTAAGCCAGGTGTCAGCAAAACTTTCGGATACTTCGCCATGTTAAAAGAAGCGAAGCGCCGCTACATCTTTGCGGACTGTGCCGTAAACCCTTCCCCAACAAGCAGCGACATCGCTGAATTTGCAGTGGAATCTGCAAAGGCTGCCCGCATGTTCAACATCGACCCGAAAGTTGCCCTACTAAGCTTCTCTACACTCGGGTCAGCCAAAACGGAAGAAACGAAAAAAATGTCAGAAGCAAAAGCCATCCTTGACGGCATGGAAACTGACTTCGACTATGATGGCGAGCTTCAATTCGATGCAGCCCTAGTAGAAGGTGTCGGCAAGCTAAAAGCACCAAACTCCTCAGTAGCTGGGCAGGCTAACGTTTTCGTATTCCCATGCTTAAACTCAGGAAACATAGGCTACAAAATTGCCCAACGATTAGGCGGCTACGAAGCCATCGGGCCAATCCTAGCTGGGCTCAACAAACCAGTCAACGACCTATCCCGCGGATGCTCCGCAGAGGACGTTTACTCAACAGCGATTATTACGGCTAACCAGTCATTGTTATAGAAAAAATGCAGCAATCCATCGTATAAAGATTCGATGGATTGCTGCATTTTTATTTTGCGACCTAACTCGTAACCTCCATTTTTTCTCCGCAATGGGGACAATATGCATACTCACTGCTCACCTCATGGGAACAATTCGAACAATGAGAACGTTTAGCATGACCTTCCTGTAAAATCGTTAGGTCTGCGGGGTCGATGTCGTGGCTCTTGCCGTTTTCCAAATCTTTTCCAACGTCGGAAGGGACAGCCATCACGGCCTGGCAACCTCCACAGGTCACCAGATATTTCACGTTCCATTTGAATAGGGGCAAGAAGAAAAAGTGGAAGTAATAGAACGTTTTAACCAAGTCCATGGCGTGATTTTCCCCACAGTGGAGGCAACGGACTGAGTCAAACTGCCCGATTTCTTGTTGCTGGGCATCAATGCCGCCGATGAATAGCATGTTAATTGCCTCCTTTTCCCTCAATAATATAGTCTTTCAAGAATAGAGGAAGGAACAAACCTCGTTATAACTCATGGAGTTCCTAAGTCATAACTGTTTTATGGCGTGTGTCAGGTAAAACAGTTGAAAAAGTCGTGGGCAGATAATATGGGGAAGAAAGTAGTGCGAAAGTGAAAACAAGGAATGTTAAAATTGATAAGTTCTTAATGTTTTTCATAGGTTAGATTCTCCTTTTTCTTCAAGTAGATAAAAGCTTGGCGGGTATTTTTTTTGCGTAAATAGTAATCAGAAAGAATAGAGTAGTCGTGCTCCAAATTTATGAAACATTTATTTTCTTCAAAATATTTGATTGCAAGTAATTTAGACTTCATAAATTTCTTCTCGTCACCTTCAACAAGACTTATTTCAGCCTCATAGGATGAAAAAACAATCTTATCGTATTCGCTTAAATCTAGTTTTTGGGCAGAGTGAATATAATTTTGCGCCTTTATGTAATCTTTTGTTTCAAGCGATATGTGGACTAAGCAATTGTAAAGTGTTATACGCCTTTTTGTAGTAGATGGTAAAATCAGGGCTTTTTCATAAAATTTTAATGCTTTTGGAAAATCTCGTTTTTCCGAATAAATAAAGCCACGGTGTTGTGCTAGAGCAACACGGTGTTCGTTTAGTCCATTTGCTTCGATGTTATCTTCAAGCGAATCGAGATATTCTAGGCAAAAGTCATACATTTTAAAGTAAATATAAATAGCTGATTGATAAACATACCCTTGAGCGAGAAGGTGAGAACCAGATTCCTTACCAATAAGTTTAAATGCCTTTTCTAAACTGGTAGCGGCTTGGGAATAGTTTCCTTGACTGAGATAAACATCCACTTTTTTAAAATAGAATATTTGCTTAATATTTTGGTTGGTTGCATTGCATAAAAAATTACAGGCATCCAGGCTAGTCGGATATTCTCCATGGAAAGAAGATTTGTGATAGACATACAGTTGATAAATATTTTGAAAATCGAGAGGAAGTTTTTTTAACTTGATTTTAGGCAGGAAGAATGAGAGGTATTCATTTTCTATTACTTCGGCCTCATCAAAGTTTCTTTGTGCATAATAGGCAGCAACTAACAATAGCCGGGCAGAAACTTCTTGGAATAAATTTGTTATGGGGAATGACAAAATATTTTGTTCGAGCACTATTTCTGGCTTATCCTCCAGGAGAGATTGAAAAATTCTGTTCAGTTGTAAGCTTAGTTCTTGGTTCGGAGAATGATTCTCCAAATATTCCTTAGAGGTATTTAAGATAACTTTTAATTTTTCGACGATGGATTCAATCGGATTAGCCTTTCCTGATTCTATTTTTCCATAATAGGTTCGAGATAAAAATAATTCATTGGCGACAACTTCTTGTGTCAGTCCGGCTTTCTCTCGTAAGTATCTGTATCTTAATCCAATGGGCAACACCTTTCTCCCCTCTCTTTCTTCATTAATCGACATAAAGTAATTATAAATTAAACACGCTTTCATGTCAAATGAAATAATCTTTATTGATAAAGCGTCAATCATCGACAAAAAAAGACATTTAATTTTGGATGAAAAAACTGAAATGTTCCAAAGTTTTGTAAAGGGTTTACAAAAAACTGAGAGTTGCTTAAGATTAAATTACCCGAAAGGGAATAAACACTTCCAAACAGATAAGTGATGGCAGTATTAGATGCTATATTTACTTGCTATAAGAGCAATAGCTGCGGCATCAGTAGTTTACGCTTAAAGGTTGAGGAAGTAATCGGAGGAGATTGTATGAAAAGATTGGTAAAAGGTTTTGTGGGAGTCGGAGCGGCGTTAGCATTGATTCTTGCAGGGACAAATTCAGTGGAAGCTGCGGATTTGACAGAAGCTCCCATACAGGCTGTACAAGGTCCTTCAAGTCGGTTAGCTTCTGGGGAAACTTGGATTGCGAACACTTCCATTCTTATTTTTAATCAGAATGGCGCGAACATCGGACAGATTAACGTAGGAGCTCGCGTGGTTGTCCAAGGGCATGAAGTGAATGGACGTTTTCCAGTTACTGTTCAATCAGGTACAGGAAACAATGGCTGGGCAGGCTCTCGTGTTTGGCTAAACAGGAATGCTTTTCAGCATATGCGTCCAAACTGGGCAGGGTAACGCCAGTTAAAATAAAAATCGTAGTCCATACGGCTACGATTTTTCACTTTATAAAACTAGGGAGGGCTATCTATGAAGTATTTTAAAAGGGCTTTAATCAACCTCAAACGGCACTTGGGGAAAACACTGTCGTTGTTTGTTATTTTACTCATTCTAGGAAGTTTGATTTCAGGGGCCATTTCAATCCGGCAAGCGATTATCTCTGCTGAAAATCACTTGCGTATCCAGCTTCCAGCGGTGTCGACGATTAATAGCGATTCTGTTGCCGTTCAAGAGTATTTGGAGGAAACGGGTGATTTTCCAAATCTTAGTTTTGGCGATGTAAGTGTGTCAACAATAAATGAAATCGGGAATCTACCATATGTTAGAAGCCATGGCTTTTCATTGCGCTTCTTTGGGGTTACCCGTGGGTTAAAATCCACTAGGTTTTTAAATATTGACCTGGAACAATTAAGCCCAGGAGTTACTGTCGAGGAATTGCAAGGTGTGTTTTCCTACATAAATGATGGAACGTTTGATAATTTTCTTTTACGTGGAATCCATCAGCCTGAATTAATTGAAATTGAAAGTGGGATGATTTCCCTTCTCGAAGGCGACCTCCTTACCCAAGAACAAATTGAATCCGGTGCACAGATAGCTATTATTTCAAGTGACTTTGCCGAGGTAAATAACCTTCAGCTGGGGGATGCCTTTACAATTACTTCCACCCATTGGGATTATAATAAAATTCAGGCGGAAAATCCGTTTAATCCAGTAAATACCTTTGACGAGGCATTTATTTTTTCGGACAAGCCAATGGAGTTTACAGTAGGTAGTATTTTTGAAGTGGTTCAGGAGTTTGATTATTCGTCCGACCCTTGGATTACAGCAAACATGGAGTTGCAAGCTAGAAATCAAATTTTCGTTCCTAACAAAATTGTTGAGGAATTTCTGCAATTTGACTTCGATAGCAGGTCTGCAACCCTTGACATGTCACATATTCCCGCGGACTCAATTTTTATTTTTGACAATGCCTTCCTTCTTGAAGACCCCCGTGATTTTGAAAGTTTCGTAGAAAGAGCCAATGAGTTGTTGCCTGAATTTTGGGCAATGGATGATTTGTCCAACCAACTGGGGATTTTCACTTCCGCATTAGATAGCCTGCTGTGGATAGCGGATATCATCCTTTGGGTTTCCGTAGGCACGACGCTGGTCATTGTATTTTTATTAGTCAGCCTTTACCTTCGTGACCGCCGTTCTGAAATTGGATTGTACTTGGCCCTTGGGGAACGGAAAATAAAAATTTTATTGCAAATATTTATGGAATTACTGCCAATCGTCATAGTTTCACTGACCCTTGCATTATTTATAGGCAACCTTTTTTCCGGTGGGCTGTCAAGGCAAATGCTTGAAACGCAAATGCTTGAGCGGCAACAGGAAGTTTTGGCTAACGTATTCCTTGAAATCCCCCATAATTTAAGACGGTTCGTCTCCAATGAAATGTCAGTGGAGAGCATGATTCGACTATACGACACGTCGTTAAGCCATCATACCGTAGCGATATTCTACTTTGTGGGCCTGGCAACCACTGTCATTGCGGCAACAGTTCCCCTTATCAAGACCCTTCGGGTTGACCCTAAAAAGATTTTGATGTAAGCCTCCTGCAATCTCAATTCCTAAGACATTTTGTTAGCTCCCAAGTGATGTAAAAAATTTCCCCTTGACAAATACCGACAATCAAGGTAAAGTTATCATGGAGATAATCCCATGAGGTGAGAAAAATGTTCAACTTAGATGATTTATTGGCAGAGCCTAACGAGTTTCGTATCTGTGACCGTTGCAAGGCGACCAATATCAATACATTAAAGCCCAAGTTAGAGGCATTGGACCCCGGTGCAAAAATTTACGTCGGTTGCCAATCCTACTGCGGGCCTGGGCGTAACAAGCCCTTTGTTTTCGTAAACGACAAGCCTATTGCAGCGCCAACGGAAGCCGAGGTACTAGAAAAAGTCAAAGAGATTATTGGCAAGTAACCAATGGTTTAAATAGGAACAGCCACTTTGTCAGGGGTTTCCCCTCGTCCAAAGGTGGCTTTTTCATTTTTTTCACAATTTCATGCGTGTTTTTGGCTTAATCTTTCCCCTTGTGATATACTAAAATTAGGAAATTTTAAGGTTGCGGAGGTTGAGAAAGATGAAAATGGCGGAGAAAGTATTTAAAGACCCTATCCACGGCTACATATCTGTGGATGACAGGTTGATTTGGGAACTAATTCAGTCGAAGGAATTTCAAAGGCTTCGGCGGATTACCCAGTTGGGCGGGACGGTGATGGCCTTTCACGGGGCGCAGCATTGCCGTTTTTCCCATTCTTTAGGGGTGTATTTGGTTGCCAAGCGGATGATTGAGCGTTTGATAAAGGCGGGGGCGGAATTTAGTGAAGAGGAACGGGTGCTAACCTTGTGCGCAGCGCTCCTCCATGACCTTGGACATGGGCCTTTTTCTCATTCCTTTGAAGAAGTGCTGGAAGTTTCCCACGAAGTGTTTACCGCCCGGATATTGACGGAGGATACCCAGGTCAACCGGATTTTAGAAAACTTCCAACCTGGATTTTCCCAGCAGGTGAAAAGTGTCATCATGAAAGCCCATCCCAATAAAGTGGTGGTTAAAATTGTTTCTTCCCAACTGGACGCTGACCGCTTGGATTACTTGGTCCGCGATGCTTATTATACTGGGACGCCCTATGGTGAAATCGACGTCCAGCGGATTTTAAGGACTCTTCGGGTCAAGGAGGGGGAGCTTGTCTTTAAAGTTTCTGGGATGCATGCCATTGAAGATTACCTACTCTCCCGCTATCAGATGTATTGGCAGGTTTACCTTCACCCGGTGGCCCGCAGTTTCGACATTATTGTGCAGGGGCTTTTGAAGCGGATACGCGCCCTTTTGCAGACGGATTATCCTTTCAAGCAAGACATGTCCCTCTTTAAAGGCTTATTTTTGGAAGGGGTCCCCCACATTTCAGTCTATCTTAAAATGGACGATGCCACCATTTATTACATGGCCCAATGCCTTTGCGACGAAGAGGATGCTATTTTACAAGATTTTGCGGATCGGCTTTTGAACCGCCGCTTGCTTAAGGAGTATTATTACCAGCCAGATGCCCGCCTTCAGGAAGTGCTGTACATGATTAAGCAGAACATGGTCAAGTTAGGGTTTGACCCTGATTATTATTACTGGCCGGACTATCAGTTCAAAGTTCCTTATGATTATTACGGGCCTGAAAGCCTTGGGGATGGCATCAAACTTTTGATGCGGGATGGAAGTGTGGAGGAAATCACCGAAGTCTCCAATATTTTGTCGGGAATCGTTGGCAAGCCCAAAAAAGATTATAAATTGTACATACCCATCGATGCCATTAGGAACCATCCCGACTGCGAAGAAAAAACCGCCATCTTGAATTTACTGAAATCACTGAATAGAGGTTGATCCATGTTTAAGGAAATTATAGTTGTCGAAGGCAGGGACGACACCCGTCGCCTGAAAGAAATTTATCCACAGGTTGAAACCCTTGAAACCAATGGTTCTGCCATTAGCAAGGAAGTTTTGTCCCAAATTGCTTATTTGCAAAAAAACCGAGGCGTCATCGTGTTTACCGACCCGGACTACCCTGGTGAAAAAATCCGCCAGACCATCATCAACGCCGTCCCGGGCTGCAAGCACGCCTATATCCAAAAATCCGACGCCATTTCCCCTAAAAAACGCGGCCTGGGGGTGGAACATGCTAAAGCGTCCATTATTAGGAATGCTCTTGAAAATTTCATGACGCCATCCGAGGAACACTGCCCTTTGATTGAAACCGACTTTTTGATGGGCTTAGGGCTCATCGGAGGCGCTGGGTCTGCTGTGAAGCGGCGGGATCTTGGGGTTAAATTAGGGATTGGCCATGTCAATGCCAAGCAGCTGCAAAAACGGCTGCAAATGTTTGGGATAACAAAAGAACAGGTTGAGGAGGCTTTAGGACATGCTTGAGAAAGACATCGCAACCATGGGGAAAACCCGTGAAATCATACAAAAACACGGGTTTACCTTTAAGAAAAGCTTCGGGCAGAATTTCTTGACCGATACGAATATTTTAACGAAGATTGTGGACGCAGCCGACCTTGGTCCCGACGTGGGAGTCATCGAAATCGGCCCGGGCATTGGTGCGCTCACGGAATACATCGCCCGCCGTGCCAAAAAAGTGATTGCCTATGAAATCGACCCCCGCCTGATTCCCATCCTGGACGAAACCATGGTCGCGTACCCGAACGTGAAAGTCATCCATCAAGACATTTTAAAGGCAGATGTAGGAGAGATGATCTTAGCAGAATTAGCAGACGTAAAAGAAATTGCTGTTGTTGCCAATTTACCATATTACATTACCACGCCAATCCTTATGGGGCTCATCGAAAAAAGGTTGCCTATCGACCGTTACGTTACCATGATGCAAAAAGAAGTGGCTGAAAGGCTGTCCGCAAAACCGGGGACGAAAGATTACAATGCACTTTCCATTGCCGTCCAATACTTCACAGATGCCAAGATTGCCCTGACAGTGCCAAAGACCGTGTTCATACCTGCGCCTAATGTGGACAGTGCCGTCGTGCGCCTTGACCGCCGCCAAGAACCCCCTGTCCAAGTAAGCGATGAAGGCTTTTTGATGGATTTGGTCCATGGGGCCTTCCGGCAACGAAGAAAAACCTTGCACAACAACTTGGCCTCCTATTTCTCCCACTTGCCAAAAGCTGAAGTGAGTGCCCTGATATCAAAAGCGGGCATCGAGCCCAGCAGGCGTGCGGAAACCCTCTCCATCCAGGAATTTGGGCAGTTGTCACAAGTCTTTCAAAATGTTTAGCAGCAAGGCTTCCGGCGATTTCGGGAGCCTTATTTTTGTCCCCAAACAAACAGCTGTCAACGCTCACCAAACTGGATTCTGGGCATATAATACGGTGAGGTGATGAGACATGGCAAGACCAGTGAGGGAAAATGATATTGTTGGTCGTACCTCCTACGAATTAGATACAATGTTTCGTGTGGAGCGTATAGAAGGTGACACAGCTTTCTTAAAAGGGGTATTTTACCGTTTGACAGCTGATGCACCTCTTGGCGACCTTCAAATCATTTCCAATGAGGAATACCAGCGGGCTGAGCGGATTGAATTCGACCAGTACCGCAGTGTGTTGCCGCCCTCCATTGACCAGATGAGGAGCATCCAGGAAGATGACTTTTACATCAGCGGGAGGATCCTGCACATTGATGGGGACGAAGACTATTTAAATAAAAGCATCAAACTATATAAATACGCCAAGGTTTATGCCCAAGCGTTTGCTGTCAAGGAAAAGGAGATGGCCACGAAGGTTCCTGAGTTAGTGCGGAAGCTGCGTCCGAACATTGTGGTCATAACCGGGCACGACGCCTTGGAAGATAAGGAACACGATGAGGACCTAAATTCTTACCGCAGCTCCAAATATTTCGTGGAAACTGTTAATGCCCTGAGGGAAATGGAACCTTCCCTTGATTACCTTATTGTCATTGCGGGAGCATGCCAATCCCACTTTGAAGCTTTAATCGGCTCAGGCGCCAATTTTGCCAGTTCCCCCAAAAGGATTAACATCCATGCGCTGGATCCGGCCATTGTGGCAGCCACCATTGCCCTGACCCCGGCGGATGACCAGGTAGACTTACGGGACGCCATTGAAAAAACCATTACTAAAATAGCTGGCATCGGCGGCCTGCAAACGAAGGGGACCCTTCGCTACGGCGTCCGGAAAAGCTAAAAATAAAACGAGGTTATTTTTTTAGGCACAATCAGCGAGGTAAACGCATACAACAGACGAAAAAGGGCGAAATCTTCTATTCTACCACCAATTTTAAATAATTTCAAGAGTTTTGTCCAAAATAATATTGAGAAAATATGGCTTTTATGATATAATTCTCTATTAGAAAGGACGTGATTTTTTTGGCCAATACGATTATGAATATTCGGCAGGAATTGAGCGAACAAGTCGGCAAGGAAGTTAAGTTAACCGCATATGAAAGCCGTAACCGTGTCATTGAGCATACGGGAGTTTTATCAAATACGTACCCTTCAGTTTTTATCATTGATTTGGGCACTGTCCAGGATTCGGTAGACCGCGTGTCTTACAGCTACATTGATATTCTTACCGGTTCGGTAGAGCTTCAATTCAACTAATAAAGAAAAAGTAGTCAACTTAGGTTAGCTACTTTTTTTGTTTTCCTCTTATATTAATGACGGGATTGTGATAAAATAGGGATTAACACATTCAGCGTGCGCGCGACTTTATGGTTTTGGAGGATTCGGTATGGTAACGGTGAAAGCCCCGGCAAAAATAAATTTGACCCTGGATACCCTTTACAAGCGGGAAGATAACTATCATGAGGTGGAAATGATCATGACCATGGTGGATTTGGCGGACTACATTACAGTCAGCGAACTTCCCCAGGACAAAATCGTCATCAAATCCAATGAGTGCGGGATTCCCCTGAATGAAAAGAATTTGGCTTTTCAAGCGGCAAGGCTTTTTAAACGACATTTTAAAATCACCAAGGGAGTTGAAATTTTCATCAAAAAACGCATCCCGGTATCTGCTGGCCTCGCAGGTGGGAGCAGCAATGCCGCTGCCACCCTAAAGGCCCTGCGCAAACTTTGGCGCGTCAAGTGTACCTTGGAAGAGCTGGCACAGTTGGGGGCTGCATTAGGTTCGGATATCCCTTTTTGCGTCATCGGGGGCACTGCATTGGCAACAGGGCGGGGGGAAGTCATCCATCCCATACAATCACCGCCCAAGTGCTGGGTCATCCTTATCAAGCCCCGCATCGGGGTCAGCACC
Organism: Turicibacter sp.; assembly: GCA_009787345.1. Lineage (GTDB taxonomy): Bacteria > Bacillota_I > Bacilli_A > MOL361 > Turicibacteraceae > WRGF01. Next base: position 1,040 of record WRGF01000192.1, on the reverse strand, counting down.
CGTGTCGTTTATGAAGCCCTAGACGCAAGCAAAGCCCATCATCCGGACACGGCTGGCATGATGGAGGCCATTGCCTCTAAGGATTATCAGGGGGTTTGCAAGCGTCTGGGGAATTCCCTGGAAGATGTCACCTTTTCAAAATATCCCGTAGTTGAAGAAATTAAGGAAAAACTTATCCAATTTGGCGCGGATGCTGCACTTATGAGCGGCTCGGGGCCGACGGTCTTTGCCCTGGTGCGAAAAGATTACAAACTTCGACGCATCATTAACAGTATTCATGGATGCTTCCGGGAATACGAAGTTTATGCCGTCAGATTAATCGGATGATGTCAATTTTTGTCGAAATCCGAAACGCCTTGTAGGGGTTAAGGTGTTTTTTTTTCGAATGTTATAACGGCACAGGCTTTTTGATGATAAAATAAAGGGGAGAAAAGCAGCTATGGAATCTAGTTCCACAAGCCGTACAGGGAAAAAACTTGACCTTCCATGGAACCACTTCTGGGAAACCCACCCAGCTGTACTTCCAATACAGGCACAAATTTTTCCCCTTCACACCTGGGCTTGTTGCACTTTTTATTGGAGGAGGAGACGGTATGAACATTACAGACGTAAGGATTCGCAAAATGGAAACGGACAACAGGATGAAGGCCATTGCCTCCATTACATTGGACGAAAGCTTTGTTATCCATGATTTGCGGGTCATCCAAGGGGACGAGGGATTGTTTGTGGCAATGCCTAGCCGCAAGGTGTCCAATGGGGAATTCAAGGACATCGCCCATCCCATCAATCATGAAACTAGAAAAGAGCTCGAAGCTATCGTAGTCAAGGCTTACGAGCAATTGGAAGCATAATAGCACCGAGGAAATGGAGCAGGATTTGGCCGTAATTGGCGAAGCCCTGCTCCATTTGCGTTATTTGCCAACATAAGACGGATGAAATGTGTTATACCCCGAGTTTTACACCCGTCTCCGAAAAAACTCTGTCGAAAAACATCTGATATCAAGGGTTTTAGGGGTTGAAACCCGTTTCATTATTTGATA
>WRGF01000191.1 GCA_009787345.1 Turicibacter sp. | reverse complement strand
AAACCGTCCTGATCCAAGAGCTTATCAACAACATCGCCCAAGAGCATGGAGGAATCTCCGTTTTCGCAGGCGTTGGCGAGCGTACCCGTGAGGGGAACGACCTTTACCACGAGATGACCGACTCCGGGGTTATCAAAAAAACAGCCATGGTGTTCGGGCAGATGAACGAACCGCCTGGAGCCCGTTTACGGGTTGCTTTAACAGGGCTGACCATGGCGGAATATTTCCGTGACGAGATGAAGCAGGATGTTCTCTTGTTCATCGACAACATCTTCCGTTTCACCCAGGCAGGTTCCGAGGTATCGGCCCTTCTAGGCCGGATGCCTTCGGCAGTAGGTTACCAGCCGACCTTGGCAACGGAAATGGGGCAGCTTCAGGAGCGCATCACTTCCACGAAGCAAGGCTCCATCACGTCCATCCAGGCAGTCTATGTACCGGCGGATGATTACACCGACCCGGCACCGGCAACGACGTTTGCCCACTTGGATGCAACCACCAACCTGGAGCGCCGCATTGCTGCCATGGGTATTTACCCAGCGGTTGACCCATTGGCTTCCACATCCCGCGCCTTATCGCCAGATATTGTTGGCGAGGAGCATTACGATGTGGCCCGCCGCGTCCAGATGATTTTGCAGCGATACCGCGAGCTTCAGGACATCATTGCCATCTTGGGGATGGACGAGCTTAGCGAAGATGACAAAACCGTCGTCCACCGCGCCCGCCGCATTCAATTATTCTTATCCCAAAGCTTCCATGTAGCGGAGCAGTTTACGGGGCTTAAAGGTTCTTATGTGCCGGTATCGGAAACAGTCAAAGGCTTCAAGGAAATCCTTGATGGTGTCCATGACAGCCTGCCGGAAGAAGCGTTCCGCTTAGTGGGCGGCATGGACGATGTCATCAAAAAATCAGAAACGATGAAGTAGGTGGGTTAGATGGCTGGGATGGAAGTTAGGGTGGTCACCCCTGATAAAGTGATTTACGATGGAACTGCAAAGACAGTCGTTGTCAGGGGCATGGATGGTGACTTTGCCATCAAGAAAAACCATTGCCCCCTCATTGCTCCCCTTGGCATCGGCGAACTTAAAATAGTTGATGAAAACGATAAAAATAAATACGTTGCTGTCGATGGTGGAATTGTCGAGGTTTCCAATAACCAAGTGAGGGTTTTGAGCCGGGATGCCATCCTCGCAGAAGATATTGACATCGCGACTGTACAAATGAAGCTAGAAAGAAGCAGGCGTGAAAAAGATAATCTTAACGGCCGGGTAGAACAGGAATGCCAGGATAGGGAAATTTACAAGCTCCTAAGTCAGCTAAACGTCGGTCAACGAAAAAATGGTTAGCCTAAAAAGATTTTTTTGGGATTGCCTTGCTTTTGTCTGGCAGGCTAAGAGATGGTTGAAGAATACGATGAAACTATCCTATACACAAAACATCGTGATGGGATTTTTTCTAGTCATCATGCTGGGGACAATGCTTTTGATGCTTCCCATTGCCACACGTGAAAGGAATTGGATCGATTTTTCCGATGCTTTTTTTACGGCAACCAGCGCAACCTGTGTAACGGGCTTGATGATTTTTGACACCTATTCCCACTGGTCCCTTTTTGGACAGTTGGTCATCCTTGCCATGGTTCAAATAGGCGGCATCGGGTTTATGACTATCCTGACCATGTTTTCCTTGGTAATCAAACGAAAAATAGGCCTTCATGAACGGCAACTGATGGTACAGGCCCAGGGAATGCTACATTTGACTGGCGCTGTGCGCCTCATTAAGCGGATTATTTTTGGCTCCCTCATTATCGAAGCAGTGGGGGCCAGTGTGCTAGCCATCCGGTTCATACCCAAGCTGGGATTTTTCCCAGGTATTTATAATGCGATCTTCTTATCGGTATCGGCCTTTAACAATGCAGGGATAGACTTGATGGGGCGTTTTGAGCCTTTTCCTTCCCTGACGTATTTTGCGGATGATTTTTTGGTGACATTGACGTTAAGCGTACTGATTATGCTTGGTGGGATTGGGTTTATTGTATGGGATGATGTCCTTAAGCACCGGCTGGCTTTTGTCAAATACGAACTCCACACAAAAATTGTACTCGTCACTACTTTTACCCTGATGCTCTTTGGTTGGCTTATATTTTTCATTCTGGAAACTCCTGCCAGCCTTTATGGGCTTCCTTTTTCCCAGCGGGTTTTACAGACCTTTTTCCACTCGGTTTCTTTAAGGACCGCAGGATTTGTGACCCTTGACATGACAGCCATTTCTGAAGGGACAGCCCTGTTGACCCTTATTTTGATGTTTATTGGGGCTAGTTCCGGTTCCACTGGTGGCGGGATTAAAGTGACAACTTTTGCTGTCTTGGTTCTGAGTGCCATCGCCTCAGCCCGGCATAAAAAAGCAACCGTTATTTTTAAGCGCAACATTGACAGTGATACGGTCCGAAAGGCCAGCGCCATGCTTATTATCTATTTCGGTGTCGTTTTGGCAATGACACTGGTGTTGACCATGATCGAGCCATTTACCATGGCAGAAGCCCTATTTGAAACAGTGGCGGCTATTACGACGACAGGGCTTTCTTTAGGGATTACACCCCAGTTGAACACCCTATCCCGCTTGGTCATCACACTTTTAATGTTCATTGGGCGCATTGGCTTTTTGACCTTGGTCATTGCACTTGGCGGCAAGCAGCATGAGCCTCCTATTGAACGGGTAACGGAGAAAATCTTGATAGGATAGGATGTGTGGCAGATGAAATTTAAACAGCGGGCGAAATCTGTCCTCATTATCGGCATGGGCCGTTTTGGCCGTCATCTGGCTACTAAGCTTGTGGAACTGGATAATGAAGTGATGATTGTGGATAAGCAGGAAATCATGGTCCGGGAACTGGCGGAAATCATTGAAGATGTCTTTATCGGTGATTGCACCAATGAAAACGTGGTTAAATCCCTGGGGGTACGGAATTTTGACATTTGTTTTGTCACCATTGGGGATAACTTTGAATCGTCCCTGATTATTACCACCCTCCTGAAAAAATTCGGGGCCAGCCACGTCATCACAAAAACCAGCCGTGAAATCCAGTCTGATATCTTAAAACGCATCGGAGCCGATGAAGTCATCTACCCCGAACGAGTGCTTGCTGAAAAAATGGCGGTACGCATTACCAAGCCCAACATTGTGGACTACATTGAGCTAACCCCAGAGTACGTTATTTTTGAAATTGGCATCCCAGCGTATTGGGTCGGACGGACCATTGCCGACATCGACGTACGGCGAAAATATCAAATCAGCATTTTATGCATTAAACGCCATGAAGTTGTCAATCCCCTGCCCATGGCAGATTACGAATTCCAAGGTGGGGAACAAATAGTGGTCAGTGGACGGATTAGCGACATCGAACGGTTGATGAACACAGATACCCGCTGAAATTATTCTTGTATCAGGTGCCATGGAGATTCCTTAACTATGGGTACCCGCAACAAGGTCCGTGGCTTCGCTTCCAATCCAACTAACCGTCATCGCTTTGCGGAATTAACAGGCTTGTCCCAAGAAATTGGGGCCTTTTTTGATTGCCTATCCGCTCCGTTGCTAAAAAGGGGAAGGGTTTTAGCAGAGTGCCGAAGAATTGTTAAATAAGGCTTTAGATGTATTTCCACTTTTGGGTGAAGTCTGCTATAATTAGGTAAATAGTTGTGAGGGGGTTAGCGTTCATGGTGAATAAATTTTTAAATGGGTCTATCTGGAAAGAGGGCTTGTGGTTCGTCGTTGCCGTACTTGCCATTTATCAGGTCGCAGTCAACTGGGAAAGGTTGATGGTTGGGCTTGGTGGCTTCTTTGAATTGATACAGCCTTTTATTATTGGTGCCGTGCTGGCATACTTTTTGAGCCATCCGACAAGAACCATCCAAAACCATTTCGAAAAAGCAAAGTACCCTTTTGTCAAGTCTAGAGCCCGCGGTTTCTCAGTTCTGACGATTTTCGTGGTAATTATCCTGATTTTTACAGGGATCGTCAGGTGGCTGGTGCCGATTATCCAAAGCAATATCCTTTCCTTTGCAGGCCAGATCAATAATCAGCAGATCATGAATTTCTTTAATGATTTGCTTAATCCTGAGTACGAATGGCTGACGAGGTTTCCCCAACTTGACAGCGAAACTCTGAATGAAACGGTCAACAATATTCTGAGCCAGATTTCTGTGGAAAACCTTGTTTCACAACTTGTGACAGGGACCAACCAAATCCTCGGGCATGCCTTGAATACGATTTCAACTGTCTTTAATGGGATTATCAGCCTCATTATTTGCCTATACGTGCTGCTGTATACGGATTCCATCGTTTCATTGGCGGATCGTACCGCACGAAGCTTTATCCGGAAAAAGGAGATGGCATCCCTGAGGTCTTACGTTAAAAAATCCAACGAGATTTTTATTAATTTCGTTTCGGCACAATTCTTGGATGCCTGTATCCTGGGGACGATAGCGACCATCTTGCTTGGCATCATCAACGTCCGATATGCGGTAACCCTTGGTGTCATCCTAGGTGTCGCTAACATGATTCCTTATTTTGGTTCTATTTTTGCTACGATGCTAACTTCTTTAATCACCTTGTTTACAGGAAATCCATCACAGGCGCTCATTGTCCTCATAGCCCTTTTGATTTTACAGCAGATTGATGGCAACATTATAGGCCCCCGCATTACTGGGCAAGCTATTGGACTCAATCCCATCGTCATCATCATCAGCATTTCCATTGGGGGAGCCTACTTTGGGATTTTAGGGATGTTTGTGTCCGTCCCGGTAGCAGCCATGCTTAAGATGTTTTATTTTGATTATTTGGAGTACCGTGAGTTAAAGCGGGGAATCGCATAGGTTGAACTTTGGCATCCATCGGGGTGCTTTTTTTATGAGGTTAAATTCCAGGCACCCTCCAAACATATACTGGGATAATTTAGTAAATTTTGTGTGAATGTCATTTTACAGCTTGTTTCGATGCCTTGGCAGTGTTATAATGACCATGTAAAAATAGAGGACATTCTTCTCTTTGATAAGTTAGAGGCGCATGTTTTATGAGTAACTATCCCGAGTTGACAACCTTGAAGGATAGCGAAAGGAAAACATGCCGAAGTTTTGGCTTAAGTCGATGGGCCATTGCTGGGGGCCGTGTTAAGAGCACGGTCACTGTCGCCAAAGTTATTTGGCGGGGAGCTTTCAGTCAAGGGGTTAAATTTATACGCCTACCTAGGTAGCAGCGCATAGTTTAACTTGGCGCTGCTTTTTTCTTGTCTTAAGATAAGGGTACCATGGGAGGAAAAGAAAATGGAAAACAAGTTACAGAAAAAGTATGGTCTGGTCACAGCGATTTGCCTGGTAGTCGGAGCTGTTATCGGCAGCGGGATTTTCTTTGTCAATGAAACGATTTTTGCCCGTGTCGGCGGAAATTTAGGTCAGGCAGTATTGGCGTGGCTTATTGGCGGCGCGATCATGTTTGTCATGATGTGGGTTTGGGGCCAATTGGCTGGGGACAAAGAAGGCATGGGCGGATTGATGGAATACACCGACGAACTGCTTGGCATCACGTATTCCTATTATCTGGGCTGGTTCTTGGCAACCATCCTATATCCGGCTTTCGTAGCAGTCCTTGCCTGGGTGACGGCCCGCTTTACGGCGACGCTTTTTGGCTGGGACTTAGTCAATACAGGTGGTGCGGTGTGGATGCTTGCTGGGGTTTTCTTAGTGGGTATCTACGTCGTCAACGTGCTGTCCCCTAAAATTGCCGGTCATTTTCAGGTGAGCACGACGTTTATCAAGGTCATCCCTTTGATATTAATGGGGATTGTAGGGCTGATTGTTGGTTTTGGCAACGGGACAACGGCTAGCAATCTAACATACACAGTAGAAAACCCGGTTTCCAATCCATTGTTTTATGCGGTGCTTTCCACAGTGTTTGCCTATGCAGGCAGCGAAGAGGTCCTGATGATGAGTTCTGAAATCAAGAACCGCAAAAGGAATTTGCCACTTGCTATTACTATTGGTTCTGTCATCATCATTGCGATTTACGTTTTATACACCATCGGGGTCTTTGGCGCCATCGAAGTCGGGGCGCTTTCAACAGCGGGAGGAGTTACAGCAGCATTCCAGACCGTATTTGCACCCGCATTTGGAAATGTGCTAACCGTGTTCGTTATCATATCCTGCCTTGGAGCGATGAACAGCGCTATGATGGCTGGTAGCAGGGCATTTTACGCACTTGCTATCCGTGGGAAAGGGCCGAAGCCAGATTATGTAAGCCAGGTGGATGCGAAGACCGATATGCCCCCTACCAGTGCGGCCCTCTCATTACTGTTTTGCGGGATTATTTTCTTCATCGTCTTTGCCAACGCCCAGGATATGGCGGGTTATCCTTACATCTACCACCGCCGTTGGTTCGGAGACGTGAACTTCGCTGTTTCTTCTTTAGCACCAGTTACCTTGATGGGCTTTTACATCCCGGTGTTCATCGCTGTCATGAAAAAGCAGACAGGTTGGAATATCTTTAACCGCTTCATCATGCCGGGCCTATCCATCATCGGTGCTTGCCTACTGATTTACATGGTATTTTACACGAATGCACTCGGTGCTAAGTGGTACCTTGGCTTCTTCGGTGCCATCATGCTGATTGCTGCCCTTTGCAACCTGCGTAAAAAAGAAGCAGTGAGAAGCCATAAATATTTGAAAACTTCCAAATCGTCATAGCCCAGGATACATAAAAAAATCTGTTACCCACCAGGGATAACAGATTTTTTTGCCTACATTTGCTTCTTCAATAATTTGACAGAAGCGAAATATTCTGGGTCTTTTTGATGGATTTCATAAGTGATTTGTGCATTTTTGTGGGTGTGGGTGTAGAAGAAGACGAGGGACGCAGCTGCTGCGATGACTCCCGTAATGTTACCAACCATGGCTGGCAACTGGAACCCTTCTGGGGCTTGGATGATATATCCAACCACCACATAGACCATGAAGGTTGCTGGGATTGCAGCAATCCAAGGGTTTTTCTTGTGGACATAAAGCCAGGCGGCACCTGGCCAAAGCATAATCATTGCCATGGTTTGGTTAGCCCAAGCGAAGTAGCGCCAGATGATGTTGAAGTCCATGAAGGTAAGTGCTGTCCCGATAGCGAATAATGGAAGGGCAATCAAGAAGCGTTTGGCAATTCCTCCTTGGTCAAGCTTCAAGGCATCGGCGATAATCAGGCGGGCAGAGCGGAAGGCCGTGTCACCAGACGTAATCGGTGCGGCAACAACCCCTAATACCGCAAGGACCATCCCGATAGGACCTAATAGGGAAGAAGAAATTTCGTTGACCACAACAGCAGGTCCGCCCATGCCGCTTAGGTTGAAAGAAGAACCAAAGACAGCAATGGTTACCGCACACCACACTAAGGCAACAATCCCTTCAATAACCATTGCCCCGTAAAAGATTCGCTTTGTTTCGCCTTCTTTGTTTAGGCAGCGGGACATCATTGGGGACTGAGTCGCGTGGAATCCAGAAATGGCACCACAGGCAATAGTGACGAAAAGGAATGGGAATGGGATCAACTCGGAAGGATGGATATGGGAGAAATTCAGCTCAACCATATTAAGGCTTCCATTTAAATGCCCGACAACCATAGCAACCCCTAGGCCCACTGCCATGAACAACATGGCAAATCCGAATAACGGGTAAATCTTTCCGATGACCTTATCCACTGGCAGGATGGTCGCAACTAAGTAATAAGCAATGATAATCCCTGTCCAGATGGGAATGCTTAACCCTGTCAGGTTTGCTAGAAGCCCAGCTGGGGAGGTGATGAATACAGCACCTACTAGGATAAGCAAAATAACAGAGAAGAAACGCATGAAGTGCTTCACTTTGTCGCCTAAGTAAATCCCTGCCATTTCGGAAACGGAAGTCCCGTCATGCTTCATGGAGATGTAACCACAAAGGATGTCATGGACCCCTCCGGCGAAAAGTGTCCCGAAGGTAATCCATAAGAAGGCAACAGGCCCGAACAATGCCCCGGCGATGGCTCCGAAAATCGGCCCGGTCCCAGCGATGTTCAGGAATTGGATCAAGAGGACTTTCCCCCAGTGCATAGGGACGAAATCGACCCCGTCACGCCGGCGGTGGGCAGGTGTGACCTCCACATTTCCATCGACGACAATTTTGTTCACAATTTTTCCGTAAGTAAAGTATCCCACCACTAAGATGGCGACACATACTAAGAATGTTATCACGGTAATTCCCCCTTGGGTTTTTATTGCGATGAATGGGATCGCTTACAGAGAATATAATATTATGGGCTTTTTAAAAAAGAATGGGTTTTCTGTCGAAGGGGGAGAAAAATAGCATTTTCCTTGACGAATGCCATGGAAACTGATTGAAATCCTTTCAATCGGTACATTTTCCGACAAAAAGCGGGCGGGCTTGTCAAACCTTGAAGTGTGTGTTTTTTTTTTCAAATGGCGAAAAAAGCCACCCTGGGATTTGATAACCAGGACGACTTCATGTTTTTATTCGATTGGAAAGGACCCGACTCAAAGGGAGGGAGTTTTTCAAGCGGGATTCACTTTATTTTTTTATGCAATCCCCTGGCCGTCGCGGATTTTCTTCGCTTCGTCCCAGTCCAGTGTTTTGTATTTGTTGTAAAAATCCAAAATCATGATGAGCCCGATGGCTGTCACGGCGACCCCGATAACGATGGAGGTCAGCATGAGGGCATGGGGGACGGTGTCCACTTCCATGTAGTAGGCTGGGTCAACCAAGTGGGCCCCTACGTCGCGGTTCATAGTGAGGAAGAACAGGATAATCCCGGAGTCCATCACACCCATGGACACGATGCTTATCATCATGTTGCGGCGAAGCATTAGCCCCGACAGGCCAACGAAAAATAACAGTAAACCGACTAGTTCGGCATTAAACCATTCCATAGTTAAACCTCCACTTCTTTATGGTATTCTTTGGCAAACTCAATGAAGATGATGGTAAGCCCGCAAAATACCTTCGTTCCCAAAATCAGGTTCATCGCCAGCATGTAGTGGGTATAATTCGCCGGATGGCTGAAGTACAGGCCACCGAACACGTAAAAGAGCGCACAGGCCACCAAGCCCATATAGGCGAATTTCTCCACCGTTTCCATGTTTTTCGTATTGAACTCGGATTTAGGGCTAATGATGAAATGGCTGATGAGGACTGCTGCTAATGCTGCCCCGCCTTGGAATCCCCCACCAGGGAGCACATCGTCGTTGATGATGATGTAGGCGCCCACCAAAATCATGGCTGGGACTAGGAGGGAAATAATCTCGAAGTCGGAAGGGTGGGTCTTTTTGACCGCTTTTTCCTTATGGGATTCATGGCGTTTCCGACCTTCGTGCTTGATGAGCTGTGCCACGGCAATCCCGCTGACAAGCAGCATGAGGGCTTCAAACAGGGTGTCAAACAGGCGGTAGTTCAGCAAGATACCAGCGACGTGGGACATGCCCCCACCGAGGATTTCATACCGTTCGACGACCATTTCAAAAATCGGCAACCCGCCTTGACGCTGGCTGAACTGGTTCAAGAAGAGCACCATAATGAAGGCTGCTAGTACCAATAAGTCGGAGCTGATTCCCTTGAACAACGTTTTTCTTGTGGGGCGCACGGTAATGTCCTTGTAGTTTCGGATGGTGATGACGCAAATAATCGTTCCTAGCGACCCTGAAATGACGGCTTCCGCCAATGCCACGTCTGGAGCGGAGTAGAGCAGGTAAGCGAAGGAAATCCAGAGGCCGAAGGCACCGGAACCTAATACGGCACATTTCAGATTAGGGGCAAAGACAGCAAAAACCCCAAGGATTAAAAGAAGAAGCAAGACCAGTTGCTCAGTTACCACGGCTGTTCCCCCCTTTCTTTCGTTGCTCGTCTAGGCGGGCGCTTTGGATGATTTTGCTGGTGTTGACCGGGTTGATGAAGAGGCAGAACAGGAGGAGCATGAGGGCCTTCGCTGTGAACCAGCTGAAACCGCCACGGACGGCAAGCCCTAAAATCAAGGTGATGGTGGCGGCGGTGTCAATCTTGGACGAGGCCAGCACTTTTGCGTAAAAATCGTGGAAGCGAAAGACCCCGATGAGGCCCACAAAGACGAATAAGACACTGATTCCGATTAAAATGTTTCCGATAATTTCTTGTATCATTTAAGCTCTTTTCCCCTTTCGACCATGAAGTCGGCGATGACGTTGACCCCAATGTAGCTTAAAATCGTGTAGACCAAGGCGATGTCCAGGTAAAATGTCCGCCCGGTGATGAGGGCAAAGACGATAATGATCATGTTGACTTTGGCGGAGAGCATGGACACCCCTAAAAGCCGTTTCCATCTGTTTTTTCCCAAGATAACAATGAAGCTGCTGAAAATGCCTGCGATTGTTAAAAGGAGTACAATGATATCTAAGAATGTCATCTTTTTGCCTCCAGTTTTTCCAAAGATTTTTCCAGTGACAGGGTGTCTGCCATCACGGAAGCTTCATCCGGCTCCGCTGATAAGATGAACAGCTTGCTGCCATTCCGCTCGTAAGTGGCAGTCCCCGGTACCAAAGTGACGCTATTGCTTAAAAGCACCAATGGAAGTTCTTTTTTGAACCCGCTTTCATATTCCATGAAGGTCGGGTGGATGTTTTTCGTAAAAATCCGTTTGAACATATCGAAGCTTCCCTTGTAGATTTCCTTCATCAAGGTCACAAAGTACTGCACCATGGCAAAAGGCGACTCATAAAATTCCTCGGCAAAGTCGAAGCCTACCAATTTGTTGGTAAGGGTCAAGGTCAAAAGCGAGATGGCCGCCCCAATCAGGATAGTATCCAGACGGGCATTTTCATTGAGGATGACCCAGATAAGCAGGAAAAATACCAGGGACTCCACTTTCTTGTAATAGGTTTTCATAATCTTTCCTCCCAATAATTAGTAACGCATCATCCCATAAGCGGTCAAGACCACGAAGAAGGCCAGAAGTAAAAAGACGCTTCGCGGGAATGACAGGGAACCTTGGAGCCATTTGGTGAATTTGCTGTCCTTTAACGGATTGTAGCGGACCAGTGCATAAGTCCCGGCAAGCATCAGCAGGTAAATCAAGCCTTTTTCAAAAATGGAGCCGATTCCCTTCACCAACTGGATTTCAAATAACCCATCCACAATTTGGGGACCGAAAATCCCACCGAGGACACAGAGGATGCCAAGCCAAAGGACGATGGCGGATTTCGCCTGGGTGCCCACAAGTTTTCCGGCAGGTGCAGGGGATTTCCCGAAGAGCATGAACGCAAATTTCATGTAAACTAGCATGGTCCCGGTGTTGATGACCCAGATAGCGGCCTCAAGGAATGTCCCCGTGCTGTCGTACATAATCCAATATTTAGACGCCGCCCCGTTGAAGAATGGCGCCCCCGTAATGCCTAAAATTGCAAGCAAACTGGCAGTAGCGACGACGGGCATATGCTTAAACACACCCCGGATTTTTGAAACGTCACTTGTTTGGTAACGGTCCATTATCATTCCTGCTGCGAAGAATAAGAGCAACTTGGCAATCCCATGGTTGATGATGTGGTACATGCTTCCGAAATAGGAGACATCCCCACCGACGAAAACCCCCATAAGGATTAGCCCGATTTGGGAGATGGTACTGTAAGCCAAAAGCAATTTGATGTCACGCTGCGCCAATGATTTCACGGCTCCCGCAACGCCCGTTAGGAAGGCGACGGCCAGGAAAATCACGCTAAAATCAAGTACTGGGTAAAAAAGAGCATTCAGCCGAAGAAAAACAACCAAACTAGCCTTGATAATGAGTGCCGACTGGATGGCAAGGGCTGCGATAGGTGCGCTCGGTGTCCCATAAGCGCGGGTGACCCAGCTGAATAATGGGAACATCCCGACTTTCAGTCCAATCCCGGCAATCAAGAAAGCGAAAGGCAGGAGCAAATCCTGTTGTGGGATGCCGCTTTGGATGAGACGGGCAAGTTCCGTGAGGGATAAGACCCCGAACATGCGGTACAGGTAGGCAATCCCCATAATGTAAAACATCATGGATAAAATCTGGATGAGGAAGTAAAACAGCCCATCGTAAATGTTGCGGACTTCTTTTTTGAACATGATGAGGATGGTGGCGATAACGGTGGACACTTCAAAGAAGATGAAGATGGTGAAAATGTCATCTACCAGGAAAATTCCGGAAGTGGCGCCTTGGAGCACCATGAACAAAAGCATGTAGCGGTTGGTGAAGTAGTCCTCGAAATAAGCGTAAACCATGGCCGAGGCAAATAAAATGACCGTCATGGCCGCAAGGATAAAGGTCATCCGGTCCCCCCGCAAGGCGATGAAGAGGATGGGGATGTCCCCGCCCATAAACTCATAGATGGGCTCTGTCATGCTTGAGCCTGCAATGAGGGCAAACACGTTGACAATTAAAAATGCCTGGACCCCAAGCATTAGTATTTTAGCGATTTTCGTGGGAAACTTGTAAAGCAAAATCCCACTGAGAATCGGCACTAAGATTAAATTAACCATGGACATAAATCATACCTTCTTCCTGCAATTTTTTCATAACGCTGGCTCCCCCAAAGAAGGACAGCCCCTTCGACAAAAAGCCCTTACATCATTGTGGGTGTAACACTGCTTCAGGCCACAAATTTGGCGACAAAGACAGTATAACAAAATTTCCCTTGAATTCCGATAGAAATTCTGTATAAACATTCACAAAATCACAATGAAAGCGATTTCTTGTTTTTTTCAGGGCATCCACCAAACCGCCACCCCAAACTTCTGAAGCAAAAAAATTGACATCCGGGCGAAAGTTTGGTATCTCCTCTCCTCTCATATATTTCTAAGTGAATGTCAAGCAAAATTTGAGGGGAGCGTGAAAAAAATGGCGGATATTACAACCTTTGCGGCATTGAATACAGCATGCCAAACCAGCGGTACTTACACGGTGGGGGCGAATATTACGTTTACGGCGACGATTGCCATCCCTGTAGGGGTGAACATCAACTTGTCCAGCCACGGCGGGCCCTTTACCTTGACCCAAGCCACCTCGGGCTTGCGGCATTTTCAGGTGTTGGGGAGCCTGACCTTGGGGAATATCGTCATCGACGGCGGGCAGCCGATTCCATCTTTCGACAGTGACGGGAATCCAACCGCCCATGCGACTCAAGTGAGTGGCGGGATTGTACTCAATTATAATTCAAGCGGTACACCTTCCACGCTTCCTGCTATTAATCCATCCTTGATTTTAAATGACGGTGCTATTGTCCAACATTGTTATTCAGCGACAGGTGGAGGGGTTTTGGCGAACGTAGGGGACGTGACTTTGAATAACGGTTCCCAAGTCGTTTATAATTCTACCTCAGCCAATGGAGGGGGTTTGGCTTGTTATGGGGTTTCAACCTCTGTCATTTCAACCATTACCATAAACGGTGGCTTAGTGGCATATAATTATGGTGGCAATAGTGCCGGTGGCATAGATGGTGACAATCAATTTACGACGGTGAACCTAAATAGTGGTGCCATACGCAACAACTCGACCCTAAAAGCAGGGGGTGGACTAGAAATTTACGGGATGTTTAATATGACAGGGGGGAGCATCTCCCAGAATAAGGCAGGAATAAATGGAGGGGGTGTATCAAATCTTTCGACCAATGCCCAAATAAATATTTCAGGAGGCAGCATCTCTAATAATACAGCGGTTCAATTAGGCGGCGGGTTTTTCCTCCGTTTTGGTGGTACATTCACGGTTTCGGGAATATTGCCTGCCAATGGAGGTATAGTTGGGCAAAACTATCCTGTGATTCAAAATAATAGTGCTGGAACCAATGGAGGGGGCATGAGTTTCACGGATACACCAATGACATCCATCAGCATAGCTAATTGCCAAATTTCAGAGAATACAGCAACCGCCCTCGGAGGGGGGATTTATCTGGATGGAAACAATTCTGCGAACCTCGCCAGCGTGAACCTCTCCAGCAACACCGCCCAAAACGGCGGTGGCTGGTATGCCAACCAAGCCACCCTGACTGTGGATAAAGGGATTCCAGCGGGTCAAAATTCTACCATCGGCAGCAACACGGCAACCCAAAATGGGGGCGGTGGCTATCTGGCAAATGTCGGCACCCTCTTCGACAAAGGGGCAAATTATACTTCCAACACTGCTGGAAGTGGCGGGGGAATATATGTTGCAGGTGGCAAGGGTCATCTCTATGGAAGCACCATCACCCAAAATATCACTTCTGCCAATGGAGGTGGGATTTATGTGGACACTTCCAGTTTCGTTTTCTCCAAGGGACTGACCCTGACCCACAACAAATCCCGCCTCGGCAAAGGCGGGGGAGCATACGTACTGGGGCAGTTTATCACCGCCGAAGTGGAAATCCACTATAACTCAGCGGCGGTTTGCGGTGGCGGGGTTTGTGTAGAATAGGAAAAACTCCGAGAGCTGTAGTGGCTTTCGGAGCTTTTGTTATTCTCAGTAGGATTTATACGGCTTACATATGTTTTAACTTATCTTGAAGTTTACGAAGCGTAGCTTCATCCAATCCTGTCATTTCTTGAAGGAGGGCAAAAGGCAGATTATTTTGCAACCCGATTCTGGCACTTTCTAATTTTTCAGCATAAGCTTTCCCTAGCATTCTATCATGTTCCTCCCGAATCCCCTCCTCCCGCTCATACTTGCGGATAGCGTGTTCCGTTCGGATAGCATCATCGCGGTAATCAATCAATTTCCTAACCTCCTTGTCAGCGGAAACTTCTTGCAGCCTTTTGACCGCTTTTTTCATTACTTCGGATTTTCCAGCCAACTGCACCAATTTTTCCTCTTAATCCGCCCTGAACAATCGATACCAGTCGTTTCTTCGGAATCCAGGGTCTCGGGAATCCTTGGCAGTTCCACCGTATGGATTTGCGTCACTTGGGAAAATACTTCCCCTTCCTCGTCCCGCCACATGAAACGACGGTGGAAAATCCCAGGATTTTTCGGCTCTTTGAACAGCACAAAGTCCAAAATCACTAGGCTAATCTGCTGGTTCAGGTGCCATTTTTTCTCGCCCCGTGCCAGCTGCTCCGTAATGAGCCGGGAATTTTGGCTGATGACCCGGTGCTCGAAATCGGCATGGGGAGCGACTTGGACCTCGATGTGGATTTTCCGCCCATCCCGAAGCACCGCCAAAATATCGAGGATGATGTTTCGCTGGTCTAAATGCTCCTTTGAAATCTCGGGGTTCAAAATGGTGATTTCCACCAACTCGTCCAACGGGATGTTCAACGTGGCACTCAAAAACTGCTTCAAAAATTCCACGCCCTCGTCGCTTGAAAAGTACACCTTGAACACAATGTCGTTGACCAACCGGTACAACCCACCGCCAAGTTTTTTCGTAATTTCATTCATCTGCATAGCCTCCACAAAAAAATTCGGTGGCCTTTGCCACCATTATAGCACGCTGGCGAAAAACCTTCCACCTTAAACATACGCCATTCCCAAAAATCACCTGCAAACTTTCCCGGATTTATGCTAAATCCATCCACTATTTGAAACGTGCCGACAAAGTTGCTCCCCAAAACCATGGGGAAGTCTTGAAATGTCAGTATGGGAGGATATATCCTAAATTACTGGCATTTATTGCGGAATCTCTTATGCCCTCGGATAGCAAGCCGTCCTCACCCTTCTGGCTGTCTTTGGTGGCGGGGTATGCGTGGAATAGCAAAACCTCCGAAAGTATGGGGCTTTCGGAGGTTTCGCGGTTATAGGGTAAATCTACTTCTGGTCAGAATAAAGCCCAAAGGCTTTGTTGACGTCCATGGTGAAGATGACGCCATGCCCGGGTTCGTCGATTTGCAGGGCTTTTCGGATGGAGGTGGTGATGGCCTCCGTTTTTTGGCTTCCTGAGATGATGAGGACGATTTCCTTTTGGGGCTCGATTTCCATGCCAAACACTTTGCTGGCCTGGTCGTGAAGCCCTGACCCACGGGCCGTCATAACGGTAGCCCCGGTTGAACCGGCTTTGGCAGCAGCCTCCAGCACTTCCTCGGATTTGCCCATTTCCACGATGGCGTAAATCAATTTGTACATAATATCCCCTCCTGGTTTTTTTGGATTCTCATATTGGATGTCATGGGTAGCAGAATGCAAGGAAGAAATGGGAAGGGATAAGACGATGCCCTTGCCGGGCTTTTCCAAATGGAATTTTTCCTTGAAGGCCTCCATGGCCAGGGCAACCCGGTCAATAGGTCCCGCTAGCAATACCAGTTCCTTGCGGACTTCGTTCAACCCTAAGAAATCCAGCAGGGACTTGCGGCTCGTCCCCTTGCCTAAAAAGATGGTTCCCGGCGCAAGCCCAAGCTCCGCACCGCATTTTAGCACCCGGCTCCCCATCCCGAAGTTGACGATGGTAAGCAATAGTTCGATTTGTGTATTAACCATTGGAGACAGCCTCCTTCTTTTGTTTCATTCGGAAGATAAACCCTAAAATCTGAAGGGTGATAATAGGCATCATGGCGACGGTGGCAATCATCCCGAACCCGTCAATCAATATGCTGGCCCCGCTGGTGGCCTCAGCCGCCCCTTGGGTGAACGCTAAAATAAAAGTAGCAGTCATGGGACCGGTTGCGACCCCTCCGGCATCAAATGCCATCCCCACAAATAGCTTGGGGACAAAGAATGTCATTAAAATGGAGATGATGTAGCCAGGTAGCAGAAAGTGCCAAAGTTGTAGCCCTGGTACGACAATCCGCAGCATGGACAAGGCAATGGCAATCCCGACACCGCCCGCCAGTGCAATGAGGACCGAAACCCGTTTCACCGACCCGTTGGTAATGTCCTCAATCTGATGGGTCAGCACGTAAACCGCAGGTTCGGCCATTATGGTGACGACCCCGAGGATGAAGCCGATGACGACAATCACCCAATCCGAGAAGCCCGTCAGCGCCTGCCCAATCAAAGTGCCAACATCCATGAACCCGGCATTGACCCCCACGAGGAAAATCAGCAAACCGATGAAAGCGTAGACAAAGCCTTTTAGGATTCGTGCAAATGCACGCTTATGTAATTTGAACGTGATTTTTTGGAGGACAATGGCCATCAAAACCAGTGGCCCTATGGCAATGAGCCCGTCTTGCAGGACGCTTGGGATGACCCAGATGAACGGGCCGATAATGCTGTTGGAGGCTGTAGGCCCAATATCGAAGTTACCACTGAACTCCGTGATATTGGTGAACATCTGCATCATGAGGACAGCGATGATGGCGCCGATACTGGTGATGGCAACCAATCCAAAGCTGTCCTCCTCTGCGGCGACCTGGTCCTTTTTCAACTTGGAAACCCCGGTTGCCAGCGCCAAGATGAAAGGCACAGCCAAAACCCCCGTCGTCGCCCCCGAAGCGTCAAAGCCAATGGCCAAAAACTCAGGGGAAGCCAACACGGCGAACACGCCGGTAATAATATAAAACACCGTCAGCAAAATATGCAAAGGCCAGTTGAAGGCAATTCTCAAAAAGCCAAGGACCAGCATGATGGCCATTCCCGTGGAAACTACCATGAGGATGTTGAAATTGCTGATGAGCCCCCCGGTCACCAAGTCCACTTGGTTGGCAAGGACAATCAGCCCCGGCTCGGCAATGGAAATCACGAAGCCCAGCAGGATTCCCGCAACCGCCACAATCCACAATTTGTTGCTCTTGGCGATAGCCGCCCCCGATAGGCTTCCAAGAGGTGTCACCCCCACATCGACCCCAATCAGGAAAAAGGCCAAGCCGATGACAATCAGAACCGCCCCTAAAATAAAGCGGAACAGGACTGGCATTTCAAGTGGCGCTACCGTAAAATGCAAGAGCAGTACGATGGCGCTGATGGGAAGGACCGAAAACACGACCTCCCTCAGTTTTGCTTTAAACACATTCAACTTAATCACTCCTTATCTCGTTTGTTCGATACCCATACCTCCAATTTGAAATGGTATTCCATAGTTTCCATTATACCTGATTTCGCCGGAGTATGCTATATAAATAGGATAGTACCTTTCATTTGTGGGAGTGTCAGCCTTCGATGCGACAAAATACCAGGTTATTTGACGATGTGTGTATGGGGTGGCAAAACCTCCGAAAGTTTTGGGCTTTCGGAGGTCGTTTTGGGGCGGGCAGCCGGCTAGGAACCTCCGGAGCAACATCAGCAACCATGTTGCCCGCAAACCTCATCATGAACGGCGGTGCCATCACCAACAACACAGCCCCTGTCAACAACAATACCAGTGGTTACGGCGCTGGGATTTCCCTCCAGGGCATTTCCCCCCTCACCATGAACCGAGACCCCCAAACTGGGGAAACCCCTTCCATTTCCGGCAATTCGGCAGACCTATACGGCGGTGGGATTTATGCTTCAGACACCTCTCAGGTTACTATTAACAATGGCTTGATAAATGGCAACTCCGTAACGGGTTCGGGCAGCCTTGTCGGAGGGATTTTCCTCTCCAAGAATGCCGGATTGACCATAGGTCCAGGTACGGTCTCCAACAACAGTTCGGCGGGGGATGGCGGGGGGATTTACTTGCAAGACAGTGCCGCCTGCTGGCGGGAAGGGATATGTTTATGGAAGTACTGTGACCCAGAATATCACTTCTGCCAACGGAGGCGGGGTTTATGTGGATACTTCCAGTTTTGTTTTTTCCAAGGGGCTGACCCTCACCCGCAACAAATCTAGGCTCGGAAAAGGTGGGGGAGCCTATGTCTTGGGGACATTCATCACTGCCGAAGTGGAAGTCCACTATAACTCGGCTGCGGTCTGTGGTGGTGGAGTCTGTGTGGAATAAGGATAGATAGGGCTATAGGCATTTTCACACGTACTCATCAATCACCTTTCTTTTGAACCAGCTTGCAAATTCGACAAGTTTCAGGTAAAATTTAAGAAGAAACCACAGCAAAAGGAGCTTGGACCCTTATGGAAAACGTTCATATTTTATCGCACCCTTTAATTCAGCACAAGTTGACGCAGATTCGGCAAAAAGATACACCGACAGGGCAGTTCCGCCAATTGATTAACGAAATCGCAGGTTTAATGGTTTATGAAATGACCCGTGATTTGCCAGTTAAGGACATCCCCATTGAAACCCCAGTCACCAAAGCGACGGGTCATGTCATCGCAGGCAAAAAACTGGTCATCGTCCCTATTTTGCGGGCGGGGCTTGGAATGGTGGACGGTATCCTTCAACTGATTCCCACCGCACGGGTTGGGCATATTGGGATTTTTCGCAACGAGGAAACCCTCATGCCCCAGGAGTATTTCGCCAAATTGCCAAATGACATCGCCCAACGTGAAGTCTACATTGTTGATCCGATGTTGGCAACGGGCGGCTCGGCCATTGCCGCCATCAATGCGGTGAAAAAACGGGGGGCAACCCAAGTGAAGCTGATTTGCCTCGTGGGTGCGCCAGAAGGGGTGGCAGCCATCCAGCAGGCCCATCCCGACGTTCCCCTTTACTTGGCGGCCCTCGACGAAAAGTTGAATGAGCACGGATACATCGTACCAGGGCTTGGGGACGCAGGGGACCGGATTTTCGGCACGAAATAATGAAAAGCAAAAACGAATGGAAGTATTTTTCCTTCCTCAGCCACTTCCTCATTACCTTGGCAGCAAACGTCTTTGTGGGCTTCATTATCGGTTACTACCTGGACCGCTGGCTAGGGACGGTTCCCTTGTTCCTGGTGATATTTTGCTTCCTCGGGTTTTTAAGCGGGACAAAAAGCGTCTATGGGCTGATTATGAAGTTGGACGGCAAAGGCAGTAAAAAGAAATGAAGTACAGGAATGTTTACCAATTCAAGGGCAGCCTATCCAGGGTTGTTCTTTTTTTGAGCAAAAAATCCCAGGGCGGTCCAAATGTTTTCTTTATGGAGTCATTCAAATGTGAAAAAAATATGTAATCGGCGGATATGACGCTTTTTCACTTTTAGGGGATGAAAGCATATCTGCATTTGTTAAATTGTCGCATCCCCTGATTGGGAAAAAATATGGCATGGTGCTGGCCGCCCAGAAAGCCAATTATTGTCCCCCTTTAACACCCCGATTATACAATAATTGTGTTGAAATTTTCCAATATTTCGGGTAAAATGTTGAAAGGGTTATCCAGATTAGTCGAGGAGGAATTGAAATGAATCCAATGGAAACTAGCAACGGTACCGAAAACGAGAAACGCAGCAAACTTCATATGAACCCTGCCGTCGTCGTGCCGCGCCGTGTTTTTTTTATGTCCTTGGGAGCCACCGCGCTCATTGTAGCTGCGTCATTTTTAATCGGCCTTGACCCACTGCGCCTAGCAGGTGGATTTTGGTTGGGCGTCATTGCCAACCTCATTAATTTCCGCCTGATTTGCATGGCAACTGTCAGCATGGCCAATAAAGCGGAGCCGGTGAAAAAATCATCCACAATCGGTGGTTATGCCACTCGCCAGGCGATTGCAGCAGCAGCCTTGGTTTTAAGTGCCTTCTTGGGGATTCCAGCCATGATGGCATGCCTGATCGGGATTTCAATGGCCAAGTTCGTCATCCAGTTGGACAGCTTCCTATCATTTAAGATGTAGGTTATCTTTACTGGAAACGCACTTGCCTTGGATAAATATAGAGAGGTGGTGCCTATGGAAATTATCGCCGAGTTCAGTATCGGTCAAAACACGTTCGTCATCCATCCAACGGTTATTAATAGCATGTTGGTGGTCGCCGGGTTATGTATCTTCTTGATCATTGCCGGCAACCAGGTGAAAAAGGCGGACCCCTCACAGCCTTCTCGTGGGTTGGTGCTATTTCTTGAATTGTTGGTAGGTGGCTTGAATGGTGCCGTCAAGGCGATTATGGGAGCCCATAATGTAAGCTTCGCCCCCTTTATAGGGACTCTTGCCCTATATTTGATTACTGCCAACTTATTGGGGCTCATTGGGCTGATGCCCCCCACATCGGATTACAACGTGACCTTGGCTTTGGCTTTGTTTACTTGTGTCATGATGTACTACCAGGGAATCAAATCCCAAGGAGCCATCACCTTGTTTAAATCTACCGTATTTGGGGATTTCCCCTTCCTGTTCGCCTTGAATATCATTGGCGAGCTAGCGAAGCCGATTTCCTTATCCGTCCGCCTATTTGGTAACATTTTGAGCGGGACCATCATCTTGGGGTTGATTTACGAAGGGGCTGGATGGCTTTCTATCCCGTTCACACCGTGGCTTCATGGCTACTTCGATGTGTTCTCGGGATTGATTCAAACCTTGATTTTTGCCATGCTGACCATGATTTGGACAGAAGGCATGACCGTGGAGCCAAAAGCTCCAGCAACAAACTAAAAAATACGATTGTAAAAATGGAGGAGAATTATTATGTTCGAAGGAATCTCAAGTCAGGCTTATGTTTACGGAATGTCCGCTATTGCGGCTAGTATTGCAGTATTTACAGGTTTTGGGGCAGCTATCGGGCAGGGTCTTGCAGCTGGTAAAGCCGTTGAAGCCGTAGGTCGCCAACCAGAAGCAAAAGGTGACATCATCCAAACCATGATCTTAGGTCAGGCCGTTGCCGAGACAACTGGTATCTACGGTCTAGTAGTCGCCATCATCCTATTGATCGTCCAACCTTTCAACCTATAATAAGGAAACTTTCCCAACTATAACTTGAAAGGAGGCAATCAGTGTGCAGATTAACGTAATGCCGGATTTCGTGAATGTTGCCATGCAGCTTATAAGCACGGCAATCTTGTTTTTGGTCGTCCGCAAAAAAGCATGGGGTCCCATGCAGGAATTTTTAAGGAAGCGCCAGGAACTGGTCACGAAGGAAATCACAGAAGCAAAAGCGCTTAAAGCGGAAGCTGACGACCTGAAGGCTGCGGCCAAGTCAGAAATCGCTACAGCCCGGGATAAGGCAAAATCCATTGTGGAAGCCAGCCATCAGCAAGCGGATATGGTCAAAAAGCAACTTCTTGAAGAAGCCAGCCTTGAAGCCAAGCGCAAGTTGGACAAAGCCGCTTCTGAAATCCAATTGGAACGCAAAAAGGTCTACTCAAACATCCGCAAGGACATCGTTGACCTGGCCATCGCCTCAGCCGAAAACCTAATCGAAAAAGAAATCGACCCGAAC
This sequence comes from Turicibacter sp., assembly GCA_009787345.1. Lineage (GTDB taxonomy): Bacteria > Bacillota_I > Bacilli_A > MOL361 > Turicibacteraceae > WRGF01. The sequence goes on along the minus strand of WRGF01000191.1, from coordinate 3,490 downwards.
AACCACGGCCGCTTATTCGATGAGTTTTTGGAAAAAGTAGGTGAGGATGTTGGATAAGACCACCTCAACCTATGGGAAGGCCCTATTTGACCTGGCCCTTGAAGCCAATGCCTTAGAGCAGGTCGATACACAGCTGGAAACTTTCAGCCAGGCACTGGAATCAACCCCGGATGCCAAGGATATCCTGATTCATTCCCAGTTGCCAAAAGAAACAAAAAAGGGCATTTTCATGGCGGCTTTGGCCGATATGGAAGACAGCCTGTTATATAATTTTATCATGGTCCTTGTGGACAAGGACCGAGCCGAATATTTAGATGGCATCATCGCTGCCTTCCGCCACTTTACCCTTGAACATTTTGGGATTGCGGAAGGCACGGTGGCAAGTGCCGTTGCTTTATCTGATTTGCAACTGTCCCAATTGGCGGCGACGCTCTCTAAAAAATTGGACAAAACCGTCAAGCTGAATCCAGTGGTAGACCCGGGCCTCATCGGTGGCTACCGGGTTAATATCGGTGGGAACGTTTTTGACAATTCCCTTAAATTCCAGTTGGACCAGTTAAAGCAAAATTTATTGACGGTGGAATTAAGTTAAGAGAGGTGAAATAAAGTGGCCATGAAAGCAGAAGAAATCAGTGCGATCCTTCGCAAACAAATAAAAGAATACAAGCATGTCCTTGATGTCAGTGAAACCGGGACCGTCCTAACAGTCGGTGACGGAATTGCCCGCATCCACGGGCTTCAAAATGCCATGTCAGGGGAAATCATCGAATTTGCCTCTGGTGCAGTGGGGATGGCCCAAAACCTTGACTCTGACAACGTAGGGGCCATCATACTTGGGGAATACCGCTCCATCCGTGAAGGCGACGAAGTGAAACGTACCGGGCGCATCATGTCCGTACCTGTTGGGGATGCCTTGATCGGGCGGGTTGTTGACTCCATCGGGAACCCAATCGACGGCCTTGGGCCCATCGACTCCAAGAAATTCCGTCCCATCGAAGTGAAGGCGACGGGGGTTATGGACCGTAAATCTGTTCACGAGCCCCTTCAGACCGGTCTTAAAGCGGTGGATGCCCTTGTCCCTATCGGGCGTGGGCAGCGGGAACTTATCATTGGCGACCGCCAGACAGGTAAGACTTCCGTTGCGGTAGATACCATCCTTAACCAAAAAGGCTTGGATGTCATCTGTATCTACGTTGCCATCGGGCAAAAAGAATCCACGGTAAACTCCGTTGTGGAAACCTTGAAAAAGCATGGTGCCATGGATTATTCCATCGTCGTGTCGGCTTCGGCTTCCCAGCCTTCACCGATGCTATATGTGGCCCCTTATGCGGGTGTCACTATGGCAGAGGAATTCATGTTCCAAGGCAAGCATGTACTTGTGGTCTATGATGACCTTTCCAAGCAGGCAGCGGCATATCGCGAACTTTCCTTATTGTTGAAGCGTCCTCCGGGCCGTGAAGCCTATCCAGGGGATGTTTTCTATATCCACTCCCGTTTATTGGAACGTGCAGCAAAATTAAATGATGAACTAGGGGCTGGTTCCATTACTGCCTTGCCATTCATCGAAACACAGGCGGGGGATTTATCCGCTTATGTTGCCACCAACGTGATTTCCATCACGGATGGGCAGATTTTCCTTAAGTCGGACTACTTCCATGCAGGTATCCGCCCAGCAATCGATGCGGGCCTATCCGTTTCCCGTGTGGGCGGTTCCGCCCAGATCAAAGCCATGAAGAAAGTTGCTGGAACCCTACGGTTGGATTTAGCATCTTACCGGGAGCTAGAGGCCTTTGCCCAGTTCGGTTCTGATCTTGATGCGTCTACCCGTGCGAAACTTGCCCGTGGAGAGCGTACCGTTGAAGTCCTGAAACAGCCGGTGAACAAGCCAATCCCAGTTGAAAAACAAGTATGCATCATCTATGCTTTGGTCAACGGGTTCTTGGACTCCATCGACGTCAAAGACATCCAGAAATTCGAGCAGGGGTTGTATGCGTTCCTTGAAAACGAGCGCTCAGGCTTATTGCAGCACATCCGCGACACGAAAGATTTGCCTGATACCAGCGAGCTGAACGAAGCCATCGAGAGCTTTAAAGCCGTGTTCAATTAGGAGGTCGAGAGAATGGCCCAATCTTTGCTTGAAATCAAAAATAAAATTACCGCCACCGAGAATATGAGCAAGATTACCAATGCCATGGAAATGGTGGCTGCGGCCAAACTTGCCAAATCAGAGGCGAAAACTAAAAACTACCGCCATTACATGGAGTCTCTGGAAAAAATGATGCAAGAAATTGCAGGGGCGGATTCGGTGAAATCCCATCGTTTCTTCCAACCCTCCCAGGGCTTAAAGCCAGGTTATCTCGTCCTCACATCGGACAGGGGCCTTGCGGGCGGTTATAATGCCAGGGTTTTAAAAATGCTGGAAGGTGCTATCTCGGAAAAATCCCAAGACGATTACCGCCTATATATGGTAGGGAGCAAAGGGTTTGACTATGCCAAGCGCCACCAGTTAAAAGTCGAGAGCAAATACGTTTTCGTCCCTGACGAATTGATTTACAACGATATCCGCCCGGTCATCTCCCAAGTGGTCAATGATTATTTGGAAGGCATCATCGACGAAGTGGTTGTGATTTATAACGATTTTATTTCTAAAATCGTCCAAGAGCCGAAAGCCCACCGCCTATTGCCCCTAGCGGCTAAAACGGGAGGCAAAGCCCATTCCAACCATTTATTCGAGCCAACTGAAGCGGCGGTAATCAACAACCTATTGCCACGATACGTGGAAGGCACCATTTACGGGATTGCCATTACGTCCAAGGTGTCCGAGTTCGCATCCCGCATGAATGCCATGCAAAATGCCACCGACAACGCCGGCGACATCATCCACGACCTGCGCCTCGTTTACAACCGGGCCCGCCAGGCAGCCATCACCCAAGAAATCAACGAACTCGTGGGCGGTGCAGCAGCAATATAGGAGCAAAGAGCCTAACAGAAGAAAAGCGCTTCTGCCAGGCTCTGTTGTTTCAAATAAAGAAGAGTTAAAATTGTTAGAGGAGGGTGGATATGCCAAAATCTACAGGAAAAATTGTAGCTGTAATAGGGCCTGTCGTTGATGTCGAGTTTGATGTCAGCGAAGTACCTTCCATTTATAACGCACTTGAAGTGGAATATACCATTGATGGCGCCAAAAAATCATTGACCCTTGAAGTGGCCCTACAGCTAGGGGACGGCGTTGTCCGTACCGTAGCGATGGATGCGACCGAAGGTCTTGTCCGTGGGTTGCCCGTGGTGAACACGGGCCATGCTATCCGGGTCCCAGTCGGTGAAGCTACCTTAGGGCGGATTTTCAATGTCCTGGGCCAGCCGATTGACGGCAAGGAAACTGTTTCAAGCGACGTTCCCCGCGAGGGAATCCATAAAGAAGCACCGAAGTTCGCAGAATTGTCCACAACGGTTGAAATCCTGGAAACAGGAATTAAAGTTGTCGACTTGC
>WRGF01000190.1 GCA_009787345.1 Turicibacter sp. | reverse complement strand
GCAAAGTTCAACGAAGGACATGGTTCCCCCGACTTTACATAGCTCCAGATAGTCATGCCAAGCTTCTGCGTGGTTTTCCTGGTCCCGCTTCCAAAATTGAAGGGCACAGATTTGTGCCAAGGTGTAGTCGATGTAGTAGAATGGCATTCCGAAGATGTGGGCTTGTTGCATCCACCAGCCACCTTGCTCTAAGAAATCGCATTTGCTGTAATCTTTGTGAGGAAGGAATTGCTTCTCGATGTTTCTCCATGCCTCTTTACGTTCTGCCGGTGTTGCTTCAGGGTTTTCGTAAACCCAGTGCTGGTAAGCGTCAACCGTTACCCCGTAAGGAATGAATTTGATGGCATCCCCTAAATGGGAATATTTGTACTTGGCTGTTTCTTCTTTGAAGAACAGGTCCATCCACGGCCAAGCGAAGAATTCCATGCTCATGGAGTGGATTTCACAGCTTTCATAAGTCGGGAAGCTAAGTTCCGGCACTTCGATGTGACGGGAAGAGTATACCTGGAACGCATGGCCCGCTTCATGGGTCAGCACGTCGATGTCCCCCTTAGTCCCGTTGAAGTTGGAGAAAATAAATGGCACTTTATAATCGGAAATGTAAGTGCAATAACCGCCGCCCTGCTTGCCGAGTTTGTTCACCAAGTCCAGAAGGTCTTTTTCCACCATCAGGTCAAAGAATTCCTTCGTTTCAGCCGATAATTCACTGTACATTTTCACGCCATTTTCAACAATCCACTCCGGGGAGCCTTTAGGCGTAGCATTCCCGCTCAAAAATTCAAAATTTAAATCGAAATACTCTAATTTATCAAGCCCTAAACGCTGGCGTTGTTTTTCGTACAATTCGCTGGCAACTGGCACGATGTAGTCAAGTACCTGTTGGCGGAAGTTTGCCACCATTTCAGGGTTATAATCGGTGCGGTTCATGCGGACATAGCCCAGTTCCACGAAGTTGTTGAAGCCCAGTTTTTTGGCGATTTTCGCACGGAGTTTCACCTGTTGGTCGTAGATGGATTCAATGGTGGATTCGTTTTCCGTGTACCAAGCATACTTCACTTGGGAGGCTTCTTCGCGGACACTTCGGTCGCTGTCAACCAAGTATTTCCCGATGCCCGGCAGGGTCAATTCCTCGCCACGGAAGTTTAATTTTGCCGTCGCCATCAACTTGGAATACTCGCTGGACAACCGGTTTTCTTCCTGCAAATCTTCAATAATCTCCGGAGAGAATGCTTTCAAAGAATACTCCGCTAATTTGAAAAATTGCTTGGAAAGTTTCGCCTCAAGCTCGGGACGGAACTTGGAAGCCACCAATAGTTGATAGAAATTGGACGTCAACTCATCGTATAATGGCCCTTGCTGATCCCAGTACTGGTTCTCCCCATCATAAAATTCATCCGTCGTGTCAATGCTGTGGCGGATAGATGCCAACGTCCCCATGGTTTGCACATGGCTGCGGATTTTATTCACTGCTTCGACTGCTTCAAGCTGTGCCTCGGCAGAATCTGCCCCTTCGATTTGGGCAAATAAAGCTTCCAACTGTGCCTTGATGTCCTCAAATACCGGACGATCGTACTTATAATCCTGAAATTTCATCTCGCTTCCTCCTATTAATAGAATGCCTCTAATTCACTTGTTTTGACTATTATACCTTACCTCTAGCCAAAAATATAGGGGCTATGTTAAAATTAAGGAAAGAAATATGAAAAATGCTCCGCTGATATAAGCATACAAATCATAACCTGTATTTTTGAATACAATGCAAAGCACCACTAAGAATGTCAAAAAAAATTTTTTAACATACTCCTTCTTCAACATCATTGCCATCCTACACGAACGGGATGCCTACCTGTAACTATCGTTAATGCGTTCACTTCAAACCAAATTCCTCTTGTTACAGTTATGGAACTGATTACCCCTAATGATTGTAGCATTTTAATTACTGTCGTTTTAGGAAGCCAAATGCCTGCGATTGAAATTCCCCCTGTCATCCATCTGATTGTAGTTGCTGAAAGAGACACTCTGATTCCAAACCAATGGAAAGTTACTTTATTCACTCCATTTGTACGAGCGACCGGGGATATTGGCATCGTATCAAAGCTCGGCTGAGTAAACGAAACTCCCTCCGATGTAATAGAATAACTCGCCGTCCCGAACAGACTATTTACGTACTCAATCTGAGATTTAATGGCATCATTCATCTCTGTGAGAATGAAACTCAAACGTCTTATTTCTTGAAAAGATAACTCGCTCATGCCTTTCGGAGAGATTTTAAAAGATCCGTCAAATTCGATTGTAACAAACGGATCAAATCTCTCCTGCTCAGAAAATGTGATTTCCGGAAGAGTGGCCCCGCCTGCTAAAAATATAAGATTATCGTACGCTGGCTGACTTGGAATTAAAACACCTCCTGTAATCCGTTGCTGATTCGCTTGGGCAATGGTGGCTAATTGTGGTGAAAATGCATTTGACAGAGTAAAGGCAGACAAAAGAGCGAGCGCTAATTTAGCAGAACTTTTTTTAATTTTACTATGATCCATAAAATCCCTCCTATATGATTTTACATACGCCCCTTGGGGTATGAGTATAATAACAGTTGACCATTGTCGGAAAAAGTGCTTTCTTCTGTAATCGCTAAAAGTTACAAAAATTCTATCATTTCGCAACCTATCCACTCTAAATGGTACCTCTAATAACTCCAGTTCACTCGGATGAGCGGTCTTTTTCCGCCCATCCCAATAGCCCACCAAAGGGGGATACCTTCCTACAGAAGGGCGGGGACCCTGCCAACAAAAATGCCATGAAGCTCCACTTCACTGCAATGCTCTTAATCTTTATTGCGCCGAGGAGCGCAAGGTCGTGAGCACCGTAGAAGCATTTTTACTTCCTCGGCTTTACGAAAAAATCCTCTCTCATACGAGCGTGGCTCTGACGGTTTTCTTGTTCTGAGGAAGGTCACGAAGTGAGTACCGTAGGAAACAAAGCGAGTTAATAGAGGCACCCTAAATATAAATGTCTCACCTCTAGCCAATAATATCGGATCTGTGTTAAAATTAAGGAAAGAAATATGAAAAAGTTGGTCTCTGAAAAACCTTCTGTCTACTCGATGGCTTCCACCACGTTTTGATTCCACTGGAAAGTCCCGCGACCAGAGGGAGGGGATTTTCAGCGGTCATAAAAAGAGGTGCATTTCATGGATAAAATCAAAGTGGCCTGCGTTGGCGACAGCCTGACGTGGGGATATATGACCGATAACCAGCCGTGGGACAATTACCCCGCCGTTTTGGGGCGGCTTTTAGGGGAGAAATACGATGTCGGGAATTTCGGCGACAACGGGCGCACCCTTTCTAAAGAAACCGATTACAGTTACTGGGATTTCGAGGGCTTTCAACAGGTTTCCCAGTGGCTGCCCGATTGGGTGATTATCATGCTCGGTACCAACGACACGAAGCCCTCCAAGTGGCAAGGCGAGGCTCATTACGAACAGCAGTACCAGAATTTGATTGACCATTTTAAGAACCTTTCCAAACAGCCTACGATTGTTTTGAATACCATCCCAACTGCTTTTTATCTGGAAAATGCTATGACCTACGATTTATTAGAAGCGGCATTGCAAGCAGTCCCCAAAATCATCAAGAAAGTCGGGAAAGCCAATGGCTTACGGGTGATTGACGTCCATGAAGCGACCCAAGGCCATCCGGATCTTTTCCCCGAGGATGGGGTCCATACCAGCACGGCAGGGGCCCGCTTCATCGCCGAAACCGTGTATGAAGGCCTGTCCAGCATCGAAAAATCCAACACGGACCTGTTCTCCAAAAAAGCCACCCAATATGCCAAGGGAAGGCCCGGTTACCCAACCTCCGTCCTCACTTACCTGACCAGCTTGCTGGATGAAAACCCGGTTTTCGCCGACATCGGTGCCGGCACCGGAAAATTGACGGAAGTCATAGCCAAAGGCGGTTATCAGGTGTTTGCCGTTGAGCCCAACCCCGACATGTTCGGGCAATTGGAACAGGTTTTAAGGCCCTATGGGAACGCAACCCCCGTATTCGCCACTTCCGAAGCGACCACTTTGCCGGACCATAGCGTGGATATGATAACGGTGGCACAGGCCCTGCACTGGTTTGATTTGGAGGCCTTCACCAAAGAATGCAAGCGTATCCTAAAGCCCGGCGGCTGGGTGGTTGCCCTTTACAACAATGCCAAGGCGGAAGCCAATTCCCAGCAAACCCACCGCACCCTGGCAACGGAGAAGTTTTTCCCCCACCCTATCATCCAGCATTTCACCCATCAAGTCCCGTACAATCAAGAGGAATGGCTAGCATATCACCAGTCACATTCCCACAATCCTTTGCCTAATGACCCAAATTTTGACGGACATATGCTAAAAGCGAGCCAGTATTTTGACGAAAACGCTGAGGATGGCACCCTTTTTTACGAAATGGTAACGGTGACATATGCCCAGCCCCTGAAAGACTTGAAATAGCTTCCGAGAGGTTGTATAATAAGTAGTGAAGCTACGAACTGGAGTGATTTTAATGGGACGTAAATGGAATAATATCAAGTATGGAAAGGCTGCCAAGGATTCTGCACGTTCGAAGATCCTGGCACGCTTCGGAAGGGAAATTTATGTGGCTGCCAAAAGCGGCGACCCGGACCCGGAACTGAACCGTAACCTGGCCATGGTTATTGAGCGTGCCAAGGTCGCCGGGGTCAACCGTGACATTATCGACCGTGCTATCAATAAGGCGAAAAGCGGTGCCGACGAGTCTTATGACCCAATCCGTTACGAAGGGTATGGCCCAAGTGGGGCTGCCGTTATTGTAGATACTTTAACGGATAACGTGAACCGCACCGTTGCCGAAGTCCGTTCTGCCTTTAACAAAAATGGCGGAAAAATCGGGGTCAACGGGGCAGTTGCCTTTATGTTCGAGCCAACTGCCTTATTTGCCTTCACTGGCAAAAACGAAGAGGAAGTCATGGAAGGCTTGATGGAAGCCGACATCGAAGTCCGCGACATCGAGGAAGAGGATGACATCGTAACGGTTTACGCCGATTTCGATCAATTCCACTCCGTCCAGGTCGGTCTTTCCGAAATGGGCGTTACGGAATTTGAAGCTTCCGAGCTCACCATGCTTCCAACTTCCACAGTAACCCTTGAAGGGGATGCCCTGGAAAAATTCATGAAACTCATCGACGTTCTAGAAGATTTAGACGATGTCCAACAAGTGTTCCACAACGTGGAGCTACCAGACGAAGAATAGCAGCGTAAAGCATAGCGGCAAAGAGCGTCGCTATGCTTTTTTGTGTTCGAGAAACCTTGCTATCACCACATCCCGCCGATAATTATTTAATTTTTGCGAAAAATGTGGTAAAATAGGATAAAAGCAAGGATTTTGATAGGAGAGAGATTATGAGCAAGCAAGAACCACATTTTGATAATGAACACGAAGCACCTGTTAGCAATCATTGGACCAGCAAGATTGGAGCCGGGTTTATTGCCCTGCTGACCATCATCGGATTTGCATTAATTCTTTATACGGGAGCCCGTACCGCGCTTTATCAAGAACCGCAAACAGAAGAACCGGCGGTCATTGAAACCCCTGAACCAGAAGAAACAGACGATAACGTTGAGGACGCTGTGAAAGAGGAGACAACCGATGAAGGCGAGGCTGACAAAGACGGTGAAGATGAGGATGCTTCTGGCGCAGAGGACGAAGATGAATTGATAACAGCCACTGATTCTGAAGTGCCGGGCATCACTAACGTCAGCGGAGCGTTTATCCGTTCCGAACCTGAGCCGGGCGCATCTATTTTAGCCCAGCTCCCCTTAAATACTGAAGTTTCTGTCACCGGTGTGGATGCTACAGGGAATTGGCTTCAAGTAGAGTATGATGGCAATACCGGATATATTTTCTCTGAATTTATTGACCTAAGCGACGAAGATTAAAATAAAAAGCGGACGATTACCTTGTAATCATCCGCTTTTTATTTTAGGGTACCTCTATCTGGCGATGCCACCAAGTGTCGGTGATGCCAGCATGTTTTTAATTTCTTCTTCTGTTGTTAGAAGGACATCTCCACTGATGGTGTGTTTCAAAACACCGGAGGCCATCCCGAATTCGGCACTTTCCTTATAATTTTTAGCGGAAAGGTCTAGTTGATGCATGACACCTGAAACGAAGGCATCGCCGCCCCCAACCCGGTCAATGATTTCAAACTCATAAGTTCGGCTAAAATCAACCTGGTCGTCAGCAAAATACGCATAGGCTTGGAGGCTATTTTTATGGGTGCTATGTGCTTGCCTGATGGTGCCAAAGATGACCTGGCAATTGGAACTTGATAAGAATTTGGAAAAGACCGCTTGGCGTTTTTCTTCAAGGGAATTGAATTCCCCTACGTCGATGCCAGCAAACGTTTCAATATCCCACATCGAGCCAAATACGACATGGACATACGGAAGGATTGCGCCAAGGACCGGTTTTGCTTCCTCAACTGTCCAGAGTTTCGCCCGGTAATTAAAGTCGAAGGATATGGTAATCCCCCGCTCGAAAGCAGTTTTTGCCAACTTCATCGTAAATGCCCGAATGCCCGGCCCTAGTGCAAGGGTGATGCCGCTAAGGTGAAGGTGTGTCCGGCCTTCTAAGACTTCCTCAACATCAAGAACCGATTCTTCTGCTAAAGCGATGGCGGCGAATTTGCGGTTGTAGACCACTTGGGAGGAGCGTACAGAATGCCCGACTTCCAAGTAGTAAGAGCCCAGAATGTCACCGCTCATTTTTGTGGCAGCTGTATTGATGCCATATTTTTGCAGGGACCGTTTGGCACTGATTCCTAATGGGTTCAGAGGAAGGATGGTCGCCATGGAAACATCATGCCCGAAATTGGCCATGGCAATGGCAATATTAGCCTCAGAGCCGCCATAAGTTACGTTAAAGCTGGTAGCCTGTTCTAATTTATCATGGTTTGGAGGGGTTAGGCGCTGCATAACTTCCCCAATGGTTGCAAATTTTTTCATGGTGTCGTCCCCTTTACTGGCCGCGGGCTTCTTTGACTTTTGCCACGAATTGCTTCGCAAGGGCTGTTACTCCTTCGTAATCACCTGTTTTAGCAGGTGCTGTCAGGTCAGAACCTGCTCCTACTGCTACACAGCCAGCTTTAATCCACTGGTCGATGTTGTTTAAATTAACGCCACCGGTTGGCATAATATTGGCATAAGGAAGCGGTCCTTTAACTGCTTTAACATAATCAGGACCGAATGCAGACCCTGGGAATAATTTAACGATGTCCGCTCCTGCTTCCATTGCTGTCACCATTTCTGTGATGGTCATGCAACCTGGCATGTAAGGGACTTGGTAACGATTGCAAAGTTTTGCGGTTGCAGCATCAAATCCTGGGGAAATGATGTAGTTTGCCCCCGCCAAGATGGCAATGCGTGCCGTTTCACTATCTAGGACTGTCCCCGCACCAATAAGCATTTCTTCCCCGAATTTTTCTGCCAAAGTTTTGATGACATCAGCTGCGCCCGGGACTGTAAACGTTAGTTCAATTCCTTTAATCCCACCTGCTAAACATGCTTTGGAAATTTGGATGGCTTGCTCTTCGTTTTCTGCCCGGATTACCGCCACAACCCCTGAATCCGTTAATTCTTTAAGTACCTGAAATTTTTTCATATTATTTTCCTCCAATTTTTATAATGTTGTCCCACGTTTCCAAATGGAAATCTCACGGTAACCTTCATATTCGTTTTTGACCCATTTTCCACTGGCAACGTCGCAGATGTAATTGATGAAATCCTGGACAGCTTCTTCTTTTGTGGTCATAATGGCAGCCTGAGCATCATAATCTACCCAGTTCGGCTTGCGCATGGCCAGCTCGGAATTGGTGGCAATCTTGACTGTCGGCACAAAAGAACCAATTGGCGTGCCTAAGCTTGTCGCATATAAGACCATCTGGCAGCCAGCCGCCCCAAGGGCAGTGGTACTAACCAAGGCGTTACTGGGGCTTTCCAATAAATTGAGCCCACGTTTTTTCAGCCGTTCGCCATAAGAAAGGGCATCTACAATATAGGTGCTTCCCATTTTTTTGATGTAGCCAAGGGATTTTTCTTCTAGCGTAGTTATCCCATTGCGTTTTTGGATGTATTCTTTTGGCATCCTGAAGTCATGGGCAAGCCCAACGACTTTTTGGAAAACTTCTTCGCTTTCGATTTTTCCAACCAGTTCATGGGAAGCTTCCACCATCCGCTGAAGTTCAGTCGTCACAACACTGCCGCCACTTCGGATTAAATAATCTGACAGGGCTGACATCAATGGACCTGCTGTAATGGCGGTAAATGCATCAAAATCCCCATATTTCAAACCGATTTTAAGTTTTCGCAGTAAAGAAGTGGAGCGATAATCATGGCGCATCAACTCATGGAGCTGGTGTAAGCTTTCTACCCCAGCGCCAATTTCATCAACATGGTCATTGGCTGTAATAAAGTGGATGCGTTCCTCATCGTAATCGCCAAGGGTTGCCTTGAAATCTTCGATGTGATTGCTTTCTTGTCCTAAGCCAAGTACTAACACTCCACCGGTATTAGGATGAAGGGCAATATTTTGCAAAATTTTTCGGGTGCTTTCTAAATCGTCCCCTACTTGAAAGCAGCCATGGGCATGTTCAAAAACATGGACGCCATCAACTTCTAACTTTTTCAGTTCACTCAAGAATTTTTCCTTGATTAACTGGGCCGTTTTATTGACGTGGCTGACGGTCGGGAGGATCCATAACTCGTTGCGGATACCGATTTCCCAATTTTTACGATGGTAAACCCGGATTTCCCGGTCCATCAACAGGTTTAATTTCTCATTGACTTTCGGTTGGAAGGCCAATTCCCCATTTCCTTCCCTATTGCTAGCAACATTGTGTGTGTGCACATGAGTCCCGGGCTCGATGGTTTGGCTAGCATATCCAATAGAAAAATTATCTTTTAAAATGGCTTCACCTTGCTCAATTTTTTTCGTGGCAATTTTATGTCCTGCTTGAACATCCTCCACTAAAGTGATTCCATCTGCAATTTCTGCCCCAGCTTTTAAATCATTGACGATGACGACGACGTTATCATTTTCGTGCAACTTTATAAAATGCTTCATTTACTCATCTCCTCGTTTACCCCAAAACCGAAGTAGGCATTGGGATTGTGATAGCAAATATTTTGGATAATCCCGCCGAGAAAGTTCATGTCTCCCGGGAATTCCCCCATTTCAACGTATTCCCCGAAAAGATTGCTTAGGATACGCCGGAAATACTCGTGGCGCGGGAAGGACAAAAAGCTGCGGGAGTCCGTTAGCATCCCTACAAACTGAGAAAGTATCCCGTTTGCGGCAAGGGAACGCATCTGGTCAATCATGCCATCTTTTTGATCCATGAACCACCAGCCTGAGCCGAACTGAATTTTCCCAGGGATTTCCCCATCCTGAAAGCATTGCATTAAAGTCACCACTTTGTGGTTATCGGCTGGGTTCAAGTCGTATATAATTGTTTTTGGCAACTCATTGGTGGCATCCAATTTATTCAGGTAAGCTCCTAGCATCCTAATGCTGAAAGAATCATTGATGGCATCAAATCCAGTATCTGGCCCAAGTTCAGCCAATTTGCGGGAGTTGTTGTTGCGAAGGGCACCAATATGAAGCTGCATCACCCAACCCATACGATTATACTCGCGGCCTAAATAATCGAGCAGGACTGATTTATATTTGCGGATTTGATTTTCTGTCTGGGGGATTCCCTCTCGCATCGCCACAAAAACCGTCCCGGCTTCCTCAAGTGTGGCCAAAGGGTCGTAACTCAGTACATCGATACCATTATCCGATGCCATTGCCCCTACACCCTTAAAAAATTCCATACGCAGCGTTAGCGCTTTTAGCAGGTGGTCGATGTCCTTGATTTCAAAACCGACGACAGTTGCTAACTGCTCCACCCACTGGGCGAAACCTGCATTTTCTATATTTACCGCTTTATCCGGGCGGAAAGTCGGAACCACTTTAAGGTCAATGGATTCCTCTTCACGGATTAAACGATGCCATTTCAAATCATCGACTGGATCGTCAGTCGTACCAACCACTTGAACTTTTTGCATTTGTAAAAGACCACGCACCCTAAACTCAGGTTCTTGCAACTTTTCATTGATTTGTTCGTAGATTTTCTTTGCATTTTGCTTATTAAGAAGCAGAGGGATGTTAAAATAACGCTGCAGCTCCATATGCGTCCAATGATAAAGGGGGCTTCCAATTAAATAAGGAACTGAATTAGCCCACGCTAAAAATTTTTCTTCCTTATTGGCATTTCCCGTAATATACTCCTCTTTCACACCCAGTGTCCGCATCGCCCGCCATTTGTAATGGTCCCCACCAAGCCAGACATCTGTAATGTTATCAAATTGCTTATTTTCATAGATTTCCTGGGCACTCAAATGGTTGTGGAAATCAATAATCGGCATCTCTTTCGCATAATTATGATAGAGAAACTTCGCCGCTTCGCTATGCAACATGAAATCCTGATCTAAAAATTTCTTCATGGTGTAAGCCCTCTCCTCTTAGTCGGCTCAATGCTCCCAACTCAATTTACAAATCTTCCCTTTAAGGATAGCACCTTTTAAAAGTGAATGCAATAACTCCCTTTGTTTTTCTAAAATAAACGCAAAAAAAAGAGCATGGTTTGGATAAAATGCTCTTTTTGACTCCTATTATTTGAAAACGCCTTGCAAGATGCCTCATAAGCATGGTTTCATTTATCACTCCGTCAACAGATTTGCCACTGATTATTCCCTGCCTACCAGCTTATAAAGGTCCTCTAGCTGTTCCTGGTGAGGCTGTGCGATGGATTCCACTAGGTCAATGACCTGTTGATGGTGCGTATGATTGTGTATAAGGGTCAACATGTCAGACATAGCTTCTTCCTGGAGGATAATCCGTCCTAAAAACTCACGGTCGACACCCTTGTCCCGGATGATGTTTTCCACTTCGTGAATCGGGCGGGAACCCCTAGTCAATTTTTTGTAAATCGGCCCGTAACTTGTGGAGTATTTCCCCTCTTTCAGTTTGTCGTCCGTCATACCTTCCTGGATCGTCGGGATCAGTGCATCAATTTTCTCCATATAGTGCTGCTTATCTTCGATAATCTGATTGGCGTATTTTTTAATAAGGGCGTCCTGTCCATAACGTTCTTCTGCTTTGGCAGTTGTTAAAATGACCCGTTGAAGTGCTTGAAGCCGCATTAGAAATTCATAATTCACATCGCCACTGCTATCCCGCATATCATAATACATTTCCTTTTCGATTTCCTTGTCAATCAATTGGATTTTACTGATATACTCTTGTTCTTTCAATGTCAAGGGTCGGTCTGAAGCACTGACTTTGAGAAATGTCCCTAATAATAAAATAACTCCAATGATTGCACCCAACTTCTTTCGCATATAAATCACTCCTGCTTTTAAAAACGATGAATACAATTAGGTTCCCCAAAATCTTTGATTTTAAACCTCCAATAAGCTACAGTTTCCTCATTACTGAGTTGTTATAATAAGAGAAGTAGCTCTTTTGTCAAAACCCAGTTTAGCCTCACTAAACCCAGAACCATTTCGCATACCGAACACTTTGTAAGGCTTGGTAGGTACGGCATGGATAACAGACTTATACACAATAAAATCCTGAATGTTCCACATGGAACATGTGAATAGTGGGGATAACTGGACAATTGATGAAATGAGTTTTTTGTCGAATAAAATAGAATAATAGAAAAAATCCTAGAAATTAGGAGGAAAACGTACCTATATAGCGGACTTATCCCCACTTTAGGGCAACGTTCCACATGGAACATGTGGATAATGTGGATAAGTTGGAATTTTCTCTTTGATGGAATCTTGGGGAAATCGTTCGTAATCGATGATGAAAAGAGCTGGAATCTGTGGATAAGACTCGAGAATTTCTCGCAAATTGTTGATAATCTTTTAATGAACATTACCAGCATCCGGTGGAAGAGCATTAACTCCGTAGGTGTTCCTGTTAGGTGATTGCAATTCTTTCGCAAAGGCTGTAATATATCGTTAACAATTGATTAATTCGGCGGGGATTGCACAGACTAGAAATAATAAGTTCAGTGAGGAGGGGGAGCATGATCTCCTATTATTTATCAGATGCGCAGGGTAATTTGAAAACGACTAGGCAGTTGGACAAACACTGCTGGATTAATATGATCAACCCTACCCATGATGAGATCAATAGCGTATCCACGGAACTCGATATCCCTTTGGATTTCATCGTGGATGCCCTGGATAATTATGAACGTTCGCGGATTGAGCGGGATGACGACAAGGTATTGATCATCGTGGATATTCCTATCGTGGAGAAAGGTGATCAACAAAAGGATATTTTCGATACCATTCCTTTGGGGATGATCGTGACCGAGCACCATTTTATTACGGTTTGCCTTCGTTCAACCCAGATACTGGACAATTTTATCCATAACAGGGTGCGGGGATTCCAAACCAATATGAAGACCCGATTCGCCCTGCAAATCCTGCTTAGCATTGCTACCTTTTATTTGCGGGATTTGCGTCTTTTAAATAAAAAGTCCGAAGAAGCTGAAATTTCACTGCATCAATCCATTAGCAATGAGCAATTATTTGACATTATGAACGTGGAAAAATCCTTGATTTACTTGCTCACTTCCTTAAAATCCAACCGTATAGTGCTAGAGAAATTAACCCGCCAAAAGTTTCTCAAAATTTATGAGGAAGACGATGATTTACTGGAGGATGTAATCATCGAAATGAACCAGGCGATTGAGATGGCAGAGGTCCAAAGCAACGTCTTGGGAGGAATGATGGATGCTTATGCTTCCATTATTTCCAACAACGTCAATGATATTATGAAATTCCTAACCCTCATAACGATTATTTTAACCGTACCAACTTTAGTTTTCAGCTTTTATGGTATGAATGTCGCCCTGCCTTATGAGTCCACCCCAGGGGCATGGCTCCTAACGATTGCCATTTCGTTATTTTTCTCCCTGTTCCTGGCTTGGTTCCTGTGGAAACGAAAATTATTCTAGAACCGTAAAACCCCCAATATTCCAAAGCGGAGAGTCTGTTTTGGAATATTGGGGGTTATATATTAACGTCATCTATGATCTTGGAGGGAGTAGCAAACTTCTCGGTAAAGGTTAGCTGATAAGACGTTTACAATATGTCGCATGCTCACTCTATCACAGTTTTTACCCACTTCCCCTATCCCAGAAAGGGTTTTTCTTTCTGGGATAGATTCGGCTATTTATGATAGGGCTCATTATTATTAATCCGATATGTGCGATAAATCTGTTCTAAAAGGATTAACTTGAATAGCTGGTGGGGGAATGTCATCTTAGAGAAGCAGAGTTTGGCGTCAGCTCTTTTTTTGACTTCGTCGGATAAGCCAAGGGAACCGCCAATGAGGAAGGCGACGTTGGAATTTCCCCGAAGTGCCAGCTGGCTAAGCTCTTGAGCAAATTCTTCGGAGGTCTTCATCTGTCCCTGTAAATCAAGGGCTATCACATACATGGAGTCCTTGATTTTGGAGAGGATTAACTTGCCTTCCTTCTCCTTAATAATATCCATTTCTTTTTGTGATGCATTATCCGGCGTTTTTTCGTCAGGGACTTCTATCATGGCCAGTTTACAATAGCGGGATAGTCTTTTAGCAAATTCCTCAAGACCCATCTTGATGTATTTCTCCTTGATTTTCCCTACGCTTATGATGGTGATGTTCATTCGTAGTCTGACTCCATATTTCCTGGGATGATTTTATACACAGCACGGTGGTCGCAGAACTGGCAGGATACAGGCTGGGCATCGTCTACTTCCACTAAAATCGGCAATTTTTCTTCATCGTCTAAATATCTATCCATTGCTTCTTCAACGTGTTCTAGGCAAGTAAGCATAGCAACAACTCCTCTCATTCCAGTCGAGCTTCGGGCACTACTCCACCCGATATTTTCTCAATACCTCCCGCCGAAAGCAATCCACTTTCTCTGGGAGGCATTCCAAAAATTCGGGATTCCGTGAGCGAGTGCCTTCAGCATCCTATTAGTTATAATTGCACCACATTAGACGGTGCCAACGGGTAAGTCATGTGAAGTTTCAAGCGGTCCAAGTTTACTTTTTCTTCCTTCAAAATGAACTCCACGGTCATCATGGCTAGGTCTGGCAAGTTGGCATCCTGGCTTAAGTGGGCTAAAAAGATATGCTTCGTGCGGTCGCCGATAAGTTGGCTCAAGGCATAGGCAGCATCCTCGTTGGACAAATGCCCGACATCGCTAAGAATCCGCTGTTTAAGCATCCACGGACGGTCACACATTTGAAGCATTTCCACATTATGATTCGTTTCAAAAATATAGGCATCGGCATTGGCAATTTCCTTCAAAATATCGCCGGTGCAATAGCCGGTATCGGTCATATATACCAGCGACTTATCCCCATGCTTGAAAAAATAACCGACAGGGTCTACGGCATCGTGGGAAATCCGGACAGGCATGACCAGCAAGTCGCCGATTTCATACCAGACATTCTTGCGGACGGCACGGACCCTTTCATAACCTTCCCGCAAAATGTTCTTGCGATACATGGCATCCAGGGTTTTTTCCGTGCCCCACACTTCCAGGTGCCACTTCCGAATGGCAACCCCCGCCCCTTTGATGTGGTCGGAGTGCTCGTGGGTAATCAGCATATGCTCAATCTTATTCTCGTCAAAACCCTGGGTTTTAATCAATTCCTGAAGCTTTTTCAACGTCAAACCGCTATCAATCAGCAAACAGGTTTCATCCGTTTCAATAATCGTCGCATTCCCGATACTCCCACTGGACAGCACACACACCCTCATACCCATTCAACCCCTTTCTCTTGGGAAAAGAATGCTAAAACCCTTCCCCTTATTTTAACGTTGCAAAACAGCCAACTTACATTATACCATGATTTTTCGACAAAACAAGAGGTAGATTTTTCATTTTTTAGGCTGTGGATAACGGGAAGCGATAAGGGGAAGGAATGGATAAGTTATACACATAATTGTGGGTAACTTATTCACATTATGGAATTTCCACGTGGAACAACAGGAAAAGGGACTGGTATGAAGAACGCATACCAATCCCAGAAAAAGACCCCGACCTTTTTAGGAACCGGGGATTATCTATCGAATAGCTGATTTCTGAAAATTGCTCCATCCAACTAAAATGCCGACGGCTATCCAACCGAAGGGGACTCCCATCGTCCTGATTACTTCCATCGCCTGTGCTTCAGCCATGTATACAGCGCCCTGTAAAATCTCCAATAACTCAATGTTTTGCAACAAGAGGAATACTTCATAGATGTGGGTACCTAACCATTGGATGGTTAAAAAGGGAAGGATGGCCATAGCGAAGGGGATGATGGAGAAAAGGCTGGTTTTTTTAACGATGAACCCGCAGGTTACCATTAAGGTTGTGAAGGCCAATAATACGGCTAGTTCGATGAAAACGGGTATTAGAAAGTTCTCAAAGGCTGATGTATCATTAAGGGATTGTCCCCGGATGGTTGCGATTGCCATCCCTGACCCCAAATGAACAAAGTAGGCCATCACGCAGAGGATACTGGCTAATGCCCATTTGGAAATAAAGAATTTTGTTCGGCAGATTCCCATAGAAAGCGGATTTTTAATCGTTTTGTAGTCGAATTCCTCTGTTATTAAAACTTGCAAGAGGGCCGGGAGAATCAGCAAAACGTTGACGGGATTACCCGTTGCGTTTATACTCATGATGACTGAAAAAATAGACCAGCCATGGAAAGCGGGCAGCACGATTAGTGCACCGAAGGATAGGTAAATCATCCAGCCCCGAAACATTCTTTGGCTATCTGCTAAAATCATTTGCTTCATTTGAACCCTCCCTTGATTTTTCCTAGCCAATCCATAGGGTTTATGCCGCAGCTGGCTCCGAGGGCGAATCCCAGTGCTAGGCTGCCTATTGACCGGTTCACTAGCCAAAAAACAAGTGCCAGAATAATTCCCATGAAGTAAGCATTGCAATCCTGTGATTTTCTTTGCATATTAATCCCTCCATTATGGGCACCTCTATTAACTCGCTTTGTCCTGATTTGCGAGGATTTTTTCGTCAGTCCTAGGAAGCAAAAATGCCCTGAACTGGAGGTTCATGGTATTTTTGCTGACGACGGAATGGCGGAAAAAGACCGCAAAGTTGGATGAATTGGAGTTAATAGAGGTGCCCTTATTTAATTTCCGAACGTTGGAACCAGGTTAAGCCCATGGCAATCCCTACGATGATGTATCCTGCTGCGATGAGGAAAATGCGGCTGGCATCCCCTTGGGTGATTTCTGGCAACCTGGTGATGTTCACCAACTGAAAGCTAAGGTCGTGTTGGATGAGCCGCTCAACTAGGGGGTTGCCATGGAAAGTTTGGGATAAAATCATGGGGATAAACATCCAAGCCCCGGCTACATACGTTAGGTAAGTGGTATTTCGGACGATAAAGCCGATGCCAGATAAGAACACGGTCGTGGCGATAATCAGAAGTAATTGCAAGGAAGCCGGTTGCCAGACACTTCTAAGGAATTCCAAGTTAAATTCCCCACCGAATCCATTGGCCAGCGTTGAGAGGAGGGTTCCCCCTACCAGATGGACCAAGTAAAACAAAGTAGCAAAGAAAACGGCCATCAACACCTTTGCAAAGAAGTAGGTGGTTTTAGCATATCCAAAAGCGATGACATTCTTTACCGTTCCATTGCTCCCATAGCCTTTGCTGAAGTCGTCCGTCACGATAAGGGCGACGATGGTTATGACGAACAGGGTGACATTATTGGCCAAATTCATGAGGTAAAAGGGCATGGTCGCACCGCTAGCCATCATGTACAGGTCGCCCGCACCTGCCTGCCCAACCCCGAATACGTGCATGGAAATTAATAAAATCAGGACTCCCATACAAAGATAAACCATCCGACCCCTGAAAATCCGTTGTGTGTCTGCTATCATCATATTCAGCATCTTATTTTTCCTCCTTCACTAGTTCCATGAAATACGCTTCCAGATTATCCTCGACTTTAGAAATCCCAAGAACATTTACCCCGCCCGAAACCAAGGCCTGATTCACGACATGGGATTCGTTCATGTACTCAAACAGCCGGATTTCCTGCTCGCCGATGACTTTGTAGTTCCTCGTCCCCAGCTGTGTTTCGATGACGGACAACGCTTTGGGAATGTCCGACACCTGGATGGATAAACTGCTTTGGCAGGCATCAGCCAACTCCTCCGCCGTCAATTCCTTCACCATCCGCCCATTTTCAATAATCCCATAACGGGTCGCCACCAATGACAGCTCTGTCAGCAAATGGCTGCAAATCAAAATGGTAATCTGGCGCTCTTTGCTGAGGGATTTAATCAACTCACGCATCTCCACAATCCCCATCGGGTCCAAACCATTGAGCGGCTCATCCAAAATCAGCAAATCCGGATTATTCAAAAGGGCAAGCCCAATCCCCAGGCGCTGTTTCATACCCAGTGAATAATTTTTGAACTTCTTTTTTCCAACTTCTGCTAAACCCACAATCTCCAAGGTTTTTTGAACGATTTGCTTATTGGGAATCCCTTTCAAACGCTGATAGTACTCCAAGTTCTGGACGGCATTTAAATTAGGATACAAGGACGGGTTTTCGATGACACACCCCATCCGCTCCCTAGCTTCGCGAAGCTCCTTACCGTTAGTGGCACCAAACAATTCAATTTCCCCGCTATCCGCATGGCATAAGGAAGTAATCATCCGCATCACTGTTGTTTTACCCGCACCATTTCGCCCAATCAGCCCATAGATTTCACCTTGCGGAACCGTCATATTAATCCCATCCACAGCCCGCTTGCTCCCATAACTCTTTGTAATCCCCGTTAACTTCAGTACATTATTTTGCATAACTCTCAGCTCCTCCATGTCTTGTTGATAAACTTATTATACCTGCAAAGTCTTAACCAACCCTAAAAAAAGTCTTAAAAAAGCCTTAATTTCCGTGGAAAAGGCAATGGGATTGAGCCATTGCCTTTTTGCTATTCTACCATTTTAAAGCCAATTCCCCAGACCGTTTGGATGTATTCGTTGTTTGGGTCCAGCTTGGCGATTTTGCTTCTTATTTTACTGATGTGGACATTGATGGTATTTTCGTCACCGTAAAATTCATCGCCCCAAACTTGTTGGTATAAATTATTTTTGGTGTAGACCCGCTTTGGGTTTTCCATGAGGCATTTTAGGATGGCAAATTCACGTTTCGATAAGGAAAGGGGATGGTCCCCGATGAATCCCTCGAATTGGTGCAAGTCCAGCAAGACATTTTTAAAAACTAAGGTGCTTTTAGCATAGGAAGCCTCCTGTTGACGAAGTTGCACCTCAATCCGAACCAATAATTCCCCTGTATTGAATGGCTTGGTCAGGTAGTCACTGGCTCCCGCCCGTAAAAGTTCTATCGTGCTTTCCTTATTGTCAATGGCGGTCAAAACGATTGTCGGTATCGCCTTCTTTTCGTGCATTTCTGTTAGGACTTCCATTCCCGATTTGCCGGGCAGCATTAAGTCCAGCAAGACCAGGTCATAGTCGTTTTGGTTGATGTATAGCAAGGCTTCGGTTCCGGAGTATGCGCCTTGCACCTCATAGCCTTCCTGGGTTAAGATTTCCAGCAGCAAGCTGTGGATGTGGTTGTCGTCTTCAACGATTAAAATTTTTGCCATGCTCGCCAACCCTTTCTTTGAATGTGACTTGTAACTCTATCAACCCGCCTTGGAATTTTGCTGAAATCATTCCGCCCATTTGAACGAGCAGTTCCTGGGTAATTGCCAATCCGAGGCCTGTACGCTTGCTGATCCTGGACATGTCGGACGTATAAAACCGCTCGAAAAGCCGGTCGATTTCCAGAGATTCGGGATAGGCTATTTTATTCCTGAAAAAAATTTGGTTGCCTATGATTTCGAGTTGGAAAAACTCCTGTCCATGGCAAAGGACATTTTTAATGAGGTTTTGAAAAATTCGGACGATGGAAGCCTTGTCACCAATAACCTCTAAAGGGGTATCGGGAAATTTTAGGTCGACTTCAAAATGTGCCTGAACAAAGTCCTCATAAAATGAAAGAATGGTTTCCTGAAGCAAATGGGAAACATCGAGGGTTTCCATCTGATAAATGACTTTTCCTTCGATAACCTTGGTGTAGTCGAACAATTCCCCCATTAAGGTGGTTAAACTTTCTAGCCGGCTTTCCACTACCGCTACGTATTCAGCATGTTTTTCCGCAGAAAGGTTGCTTGATTTTAAAAGCTGGATATATCCCAGGGCTGAAGTGAGGGGCGTCCGAAGGTCGTGGGAGACATTGGTAATCCCACTCCGAAAAGATAGGCTGGCACGCTCACTTTCTATCAAAAGCTGCTGGTACTTATCCAGGATTTCATTCAACCCGATTTCCAAATTGCGAATATCCTTGTCATAGGTCCGAGTGGTGAGCCGCATATTCGTCGTCTGCCCACCAATAATATGCAATTTTTTATAAATAATCGCCAAATCCCGCTTGAGCCGGTAAATATGGAAAGCCGCCACAAGAAACGCAAGTCCGAGAAGAATCGCAATAATCGTCATGAGTTTGCCTCCGATGTGAGTGTTGGTAATATTATAACATAATTTAGGTTTTTATGCTAAGGGCGGTATTTCCCCTATCTGGTTAGGCTTGTTATCGCAATTAGCTATGATATAATAAGGTTATCTAATACTTAAAATTTACAGCAGAGGTGAAGTAGCTTATGACAAGTACGATTGAATTACAAGTACGAACAGGAATCGTCCCTTATGTACAAAAACCTGATGCAGAATTAGAAATAGCTCAACAAGCCCTTATCATGTATCCTTATATAAAAAATGAAACCATGTCCCATGGATATGTAGCGAATCTTCTCGGAATTTCTAAGCTGGAATTAATAGAAATTTACGGCAATTACGGAATTCCCTACTTGGATATGAATGAAGATGAGTTTGAAAAAGAGGAACAGGCGGTCAAGTCAATGTTGGGTGAAATTGGATGATTGTTATTTCGGATACTACCCCAATTGTTGCACTGCTTAAAGTAAATTAGCTGAGTTTACTAAAGGAGTTGTTTGGGACTGTGATTATTTCTCAAGCAGTTTTTGATGAACTAACTACTAACCCGAAATACTTTTCTGAAGCAGAAGCCGTTAGAATCAGCTCTTTCCTTGAAATCATCCCTGTACATAACCAACAATTTGTTCAACAATTAATCCAGAAATACCGTTTGGATTTAGGGGAATGTGAATCCATTGTACTTGCTAACGAACTAGAAGCGACACGAATCCTCATCGATGAGAAAAAAGGACGCAGTGTGGCAGAAAAAAGTGGTTTAAACATTATGGGTACTATTGGCTTGCTAATACTTGCATATAAAAAGGAATTAATTGATGATATAACCGCCCTCAGCTGCCTTGAAGAAATGAGGAATAACGGTATCCGAATTGGAGAATCACTTTATCATTTAGCAAAGAATACATTTTCTGAACGAACTGAAGCTATTCTAAAACCCCACTTCGGAGATTTCAACCATCCGAAGTGGGGTTTACCATATTTTCTAGTCGGGAAAATCTTCGAGGGAAAGCCTGTGTGGCTCTCTCATCTGTGGATAATAATTGCCCCTATTCTCACTTAAAATGAGGGTTATCCCCATACTTGTGGACAGCCTATCCACATTATGCACATTCCACGTGGAACAATGAGGGGAATTATCAGGTGGTTTTATCTCCGATTGGTCCAAAAAAGTCTGGCTTAGGGAATGACTTGCCTAGTCAGACTTTTTGGCAATAGCCGAATGATAGAGTTATAAAGCAAGGTAGCCCAGCGATTTTCTGGATTACCTTGCTTTAGTCTGCCCTTGTCATCATCCGCCACATGCCGATGTCTTGGAATCCCGCCCTCTTATAAATATTTCCCGCTTTGGGATTGTCGTAGAATAGGCAGACGGATTGTTTGTCTTGGAATAAATCTGTTAACATTTTCCCTAGGATTACCGAGGTATAACCTCGTTTGCGGTATTCTGGCAAGGTGAATACCCCTACAATCATCGCCGATAAGGAGTTTTCTGCTGTGGTGCGGATCCCTGAGACGATTTTTCCATCCTCTTCGATGTAGTAGTACCTATCCGCTTTGCTTTGCAAAGCTTTTTGCAGCTTCGATGCCTGGCTCTCAATGCTTTCCAACTTGACCGAATCAAATTCTTCGATTTGGGAGACTGCCGCTGCCAGCCGCAAGGCATCCTCCATCACCGCCACTTTCACCTGCTCCTTCAATCCACCTTCCAAACAGCTTAGGCTCGCAGCAGTGCATTCCGCAAAATAGGTGTCCCGCACTTTGTATCTTTGGAAATCATGCTCAAACGGTTGTAGTATTTCAAGTGTTCCGCTAATGACGTTCGGCTGGTGCTTCTGGATAATGTTCACGAAGCCCTCCCGGTGATAGCCCTCTAAGCCATAGAAAATGAAGCTATCATAGTAGCGAAGGAGGACTGCCATCAGGTTACCCGTGCCATCAAATTCGCCCCAAAGTTCCTGGAAATCAGTTTCGTAGCCATAAATTTCGATGTCCCCGATGATGAAAAGGTTCTTGGACGGGTCGCGTTTAAGCAGTGAAAACAATACTTCTTGGTCTGCTGAGTTTAGTTTTCTAATCATTTGAAGCCCTCCTCGCTATCCCATGCCAAACTTTTTTAGGCAGGTCATATCTGAATAAATCGATTTCCGTTAAAAACTCTACTTCCCAATCCGCCAGGAAATAATGGATGTCCTTTTCGTCGAAGAACCGCTTGTAGCTGGAAGTTCCAGTGAAATAATAGTGATGCTCCACTTCCTCGCCAACGCCTGCCCCATAGTTGGTATCGCTCATGGAATTTACCCGAAATAACAACGTCCCACAAGGCTTTAGCACCCGTTTTATTTCCCGTAAAATCTCGAAAGTAACGGCTTCGGAAAAATAATGGAGGGATAAATCCGCGATAATTACATCCGTAAAGCTGTCCTCGAAGGGGAGCCCTTTTGCCATATCAAAGCATTCCGCCTGGTTAATTTCGGGGAAATTCCGTCGGATATTGGCGATAGCATTTTCCGAGTAATCACAGGGAATAACCGTTTTACCTAATTTCAATAATCGGACGATATTATTTCCGCTACCGCAACCTAAGTCGATTATGGGAGTCTGGCAATTTTGTATAACTTCGGAGTCTTTCAGCCAACCATCCACTTTTATGGATTTCCGTTCATAGCTTTTATGTTGTGTGTCCCAGTAAATTCGCTGAAGTTCCAATGCTTTTTTGTCCATATGTACCCTCCTTAGTACCAGATATTGAAAACCACTTCGCCGATGGTTCTGCCCCAGGTTAAATACTTCGAGTGCTCTTTGAAATCAATTTTTTTTAGGATGCGTTGTAAATTTCCATAAGCTATCGCCACTAATATCATACGTTAAGTATACACCAATCCCAACCACTTTCCTATATAAAAATGGCTGAAACTTTGGCAAAAGTTTCAGCCATTTTTCACATAAATATCCTTACTAGGAATGTGAGTACCGGGATGCCGATTAATGTACGGATGATGAATAATGCGAATAGTTTCCCTATATTGAGGGGAATTTTTGACTTAAGAATGGAGATTCCGGTTTCTGTCATGTAGATGATTTGTACGATGGAAAGTGCTCCCAAGATTAACTGGGTAGCCAAATAATCATAAGCCTCATATAAGAGGAGTGCTGGCAAGTACATATCCAAGAAACCGATTAAAGTAGCAGGGGCAAATTGCATAGCCCCATCAATGCCGAATAACTGCAAGAACCACCCCATCGGCATGGAAATCACCTGAAAAATCAGGGTAAATTCAAAAATTGCCAAGGCTATGGTGCCCCACGCCAAAATCAGTGGAATCAAGTCGAAGAAAATATTGATGTACATGTCGATTCCATTTTGAAACACATCTTTAAATTTCCTTTCGGAGGCCCTGTGGGCTGCTAATGACACCGCATGCTTGAATACACCGGCATTTTCAGGAACCACTTCATCCAGTTGTTGGCCGACACCCGGTAAATAGGTATCCGAAAGCCCACGAAGTGGCCAAATACGTGGAGTGATCAACGCAAGGAGAATACAAGTCGCACAAATAATCAAATACCAGGGGACAAAATGGCTTTCAATCCCGATGGCGTTAGCGACCACGAAGGAGAATGGGAGGGATACGAAGGCAAAATTGGTACAGATAACCGCTGCCTCACGTCCCGTATAATACCCCTTTTCATACTGGCCTCGGGTCAAAATAATGGAAGCCAGGGAGGAACCGAACCACGAAGCCATCAAATCAACGGAAGAACGGCCTGGCAACGTGAAGAGGATGCGGACCACTTTGCTAATGAGAATCCCCATAAACTCCATAATCCCGAAGTCGGTAAGGATTGGGATGGCAAACCCTAAAATGAGGAAAACTGCGATGAGATGGGAAGCAATCCCTTTCATGACCCCGCCTGTAAAGGGAGATATAATCACGGCTGGCCCTACCCCCAAATAAATCACCCATACGAAAAATGCAGAAACGGTACGGCTAACAAAATACAGGGGAGTAGTGCTGAAGACGCTTTCCAATACTTTATTTTTAAATGTAGGTTTGAAAATGGCCGACAAGGCGGAGCCTATCCAAGAAATTGTAACAACTCCCAGCAAAATCCATGTTGCTATATTTTCTTCACCTATGCTAAATAGCGTATGTTCAAGCCAGTTGATAGCAAACCCCAAGGGGATATTAAAGGCCTCTTCCGTTGGGATGGGAGCCATAAACAAGATTGCCCCAATTAGGGAAATCACAATAAATTTCAAAATATGAAGCTTTTTCGGCGACTCCAGTTGGGTTGACTGAACCAGATTCACCTTTTTTATGTTATTCATTCCTATCACATTCCAATCTACATAGAATCCTTGCTGGTCAATTATAACATAACGGTTCCCGCTAAAAATCCGTAGATTGAAAGAAATTCCGTGGAATTGTTTTTACTTTTTGGGCTAATCCAACAACCTTCCCTGTAAATAGGAATGCATGATATAACTGCGGTTCTCAAAATATACTCCCGAATCAAAGAAGGAAATTTCGTCGCTTATAAATGAAGTTAGAACCTCGAAAAATACCTCTGCAACATTATCGCCCTCTTTAAGGACATCCAATACTAAGTTACGATATACCTTCCCAATGGCGGTATGGCTAGGCACTTTAAATTGACTGCTCGATAGCAAATCAAATTCACCTTCTGAAATCCCGAAATCTTCGATTAATTCATCAGATACTTGCCCGAAAGAAAGGCAATGATTAACTTCTGCTACTTGTAATTGATGCTCCAAGCCCTCTTTCCCTAATTTTGAAGTGACTTCACAGACTCTATTTTTAGTTTTTCGAGCAGTAAATTCTATCAGTGAGGCAACATAGTGAAGGTTATTTTCTAAGCTAGGCATTGTTGATAACCTCACTTTTCACGAATTTTAACGTAGATAAGCCTTGTATGGTATGAAAGCTTAACTGATGAGTTGGTTTTTTAAATTTCGCATAGGCTAAGAATATTTCCCGCGGCATTTTTCCATTCAAAAAATCATCCACGTATTCCCAAATCTCATCATCTGCCATAGGCCCTTCTACAATATCGTACCGGTGTAGATTCCCATTGCGGCAACTTGCGATGAAATCTAACCACTCATCGTTAACTTCATCAAAATGCAAAACATTCAATTCCTTATTTTCTTGATATTCATAAATGTTAATGGTTGGATTTCCTAGTTTTACTTTATTTTTTCGACGAATAGCCCAAACTTTGGCTTGTTCCATGCTATTTGTACAGTAAAATCCCCAGGAAAAATCTTTCGTATAGTAGCTCCGGCGAATTTCAGGAAACTCTACAACTTGATTACTTGCATGGTATAACTCCATTCTGCCGCCTCCCTCGTTTTTCTTTCATTATACCATATATCAATGTAAAAAAAAATCAGGCTCCAGAAATGGTTAAATTTCTGGAGCCTGATTTACACTATTTTAAATCTGTGATAATGTGTCT